>NZ_JBKFSQ010000007.1:0-151056 GCF_046569525.1 Salmonella sp. 741265055_HSA
ATCAGTTAACCTAAGCGGCTCTGTCTGCTGAGCCTGACTCTCATCTGGCTCAGGATGTGGAAGCGAACCGTAAAAATGGTTCCGGTAAAAAGACCATTAAGGCCCCGACAGGCAACTTCGAACTGACAACCCCGCGCGATCGTAACGGCACTTTTGAGCCACAACAGGTGAAGAAACATCAGACTACGCTGTCCGACGAGATCGAACGCAAGATCATAGTATTAGCTCAGACCTGATCTGACAGTTACCGGTTATTTATACAGGTATCTGTCAGATTACATCTGGTTTAAATTTTTCTCAGCCCAGATGCGCTTTCCATCAAGTAACGTTTCCATCGGCGTCCGGCCGCAGCACATTTTTCCCTGATGGGTTCGCTCATTATTATAGTGAGCCAGCCATTCATCAAGATCCGATTGTAATGCTTCAAGATCACCATATAACTTTTTGCGGAACGTCACCTGATAAAACTCCTGCAAGATAGTCCTGTGGAACTGTAAATAGACCCACTTTAGTCCCATGCTTTTTTTGAGATCCCGGCCAAATTGATGACCCTGGCCCAAATTCAGTACAGTGCTAAATCAGAGATCTTCGTCTTTCCGGAGACTTCGGATAAATTCAGCCGGAGTCATATTGTTCAGTGACTCATGCGGGCGTTCTTCCGGCGCTTATCCAGGGAGTGTAAGTTTACGATCACGCCACACCGGTTCCGGCATACGGTGGCAACCCATATGATGAAATCACCTGAACGTAATTTGTACGCGGTGAAGAAACTGCTGGGCCATGTCAGCATCACATCGACGCTGGAATACATTGATGAAAGTGTTGATAGCCTGCGGGATATACTGGAAACGGAGTTGATGTAGCGGCCTGATGAATGTGTCGCTGACACAATTTGACATTAACAACAAATATCTGTAAAGATCACGCACGAAAAAACAGACTTGCTCCAACAAGTCTGTTTTCCAAGAGCCTTTTTTCAACCACAAGTAACAGCGTTACATCGTGTTTTTACTGGCTCGCCTTCGTGTCCGTCAGGATTGCATCTTGCAAATCTGACCAACCGGCTTTGAATAGTGGTGCCCGGACTCGGAATCGAACCAAGGACACGGGGATTTTCAATCCCCTGCTCTACCGACTGAGCTATCCGGGCAACGGGGCGCATTAAACCGTAAAGGGGCGCAGTCGTCAACGGCTTTACACGAAAAAAGTGATAAAAGCGCGCTGACTGCCTGCTTTTCAGGCAAAATGCATAAAATCAGTACCCCGTCAGGTGAGCGCGCCACCCTGGCGGCACTGTGCAAAACGCAGAATATCTTCCGCCAACCGCTGAGCGGTATCTACATCAGCCTGACTGCGGTTGACCAGCATTCGGCTGAGACAACCTTCCAGCACCAGCTCCATCTGCCTTGCAACCATCGCCGGATCGTCAATTTCCAGCGTGGTCAGTAGTTCATGGGTAAAATCATGTGCCGTGCGTTTTTGTTGATTAGCCAGTTGGTGAATAGGATGGGTTGGATCGGGATAAAACGTACAGGCGGCAATGAACAAGCAACCAGGATAACGGTTATTACTGACACATTCCGAAAGCGCGCTGTAGCGTGCCAGTAGCTTTTGTTCAGCAGAAAGCGTCTCATCAAGAAGAAGCTGGCGTCGCCAGATATCTACCTGCTGACTCAGATAACGTAGCGCGTCATATAAAATGGCTTCTTTATCTGGCCAGAAACGCTGTAATGTGTCGAGTGGGCGATTTACGCGCTCCGCCACCATTTCCAGCGTAGTATCGGCTATCCCTTGCGTCTCCAGTAATTTCAGGGCTTCTCCCAGAATATCTTCACGTTGCACGGTATTCTCCTCCGTCTTTGCTTTTGCAAGTGTCGCTCACGGTTGGCGATCGTGCAAATGCGCGCTAAAGGTGGCGGCGTCCATAAAGCCGGTGACTCGCGCTTGCGGCTGTTCCTGGCCTTGGGCATCAAAGAACAGAATGGTGGGCAGCCCAAGGACTTGCAGATGCTTTAACAGCGCGACATCCTGCGCATTGTTAGCGGTGACGTTAGCCTGCAAGAGCACCGTGTCGCCGAGCGCCTGCTGGACCCGCGGATCGCTGAAGGTATACTTTTCAAACTCTTTACAGGCCACGCACCAGTCGGCGTAGAAATCCAGCATAACGGGTTTGCCTTTGGCCCGCGCCAGCGCCTGATTGAGTTCGTCCACGGTAGAAATAGCCGTGAAATTGAGGTGCGCTGGAGCTTGCGCAGATGGCGATCCGAACGCCCAATCCTGTAGAGGCCGCACGCTAATGAGCGCTGCCGCCAGCAGGATAATCTGTACGATACGCATCCACGCTCGTCTGGCCTGAAGGCTGGTGATAAAGGCCCAACCAAAGAAAGCGACGCCCAGCAGCGACCACAGACGTAAACCCCAAGCCTCGCCAATAATCCGCTCCAGTAAAAAGACCGGTAACGCGAGGATCACGAAACCAAAAGCGGTTTTGACATGCGCCATCCACGGGCCGCTTTTCGGTAGCAGGCGGTTGCCAAACACGGTGACCAGCATTAGCGGCAGACCCATACCTAATGCATACAAATACAGCGTACCGCCGCCCAGCCACATGTTTCCGCTCTGAGCGATATAAAGCAGGATCGCGCTTAACGGCGCTGTAGTGCAGGGCGAGCAAATTAATCCGGCAATCGCCCCCATAACAAAAACGCCGCCGGGCGAGCCGCCTTGCTGACGATTACTCATTAATGTCAGCCGGGTTTGCAGTGAGGAGGGGAGCTGTAGTGTGAACAGGCCAAACATCGACAACGCAAGCAGGGTGAACACGATGGCAAGGCCGATTAACACATAAGGGTGCTGCAGCGCCGCCTGAAACTGTAATCCCGCCGCGGCGACGACCAGACCCAGTGCGGTATAGGTCAGCGCCATCCCTTGTACATAGATAAAGGCCAGCAGCAGTGCGCGCCCCGTCGACAAACGTTGCCTTCCCCCCAGGACAATACCGGAAATCAGCGGATACATGGGTAAAACGCAGGGCGTAAAGGCGATGCCGATGCCGATCAGCAGCGCCCAGAGCGCGGAAAAAGGTAGCTGGGCGGCGGGTTTTGATGTCTCACCCGTCTGGGGGACAGCAGGCGTCGGCGTGGCGTCTATTGCCGCGGCGACTTCACTTAGCGGCACCGTTTTCGTTTCCGGCGGATAACAGAATCCCGCATCGGCGCACCCCTGGTACGTTACCGTTAATGTCGCGCCAGCCGCCGCCTGGTTAACCGTTACCGGAACGTTTAGCCGCTTACGGTAGATTTCGCTTTTTCCGTAGAATTCATCTTCATGCCAGACGCCTGCCGGGAGTTGGACTGCGGCGATATCCGCTTTCGTTGGCGTGATGCTGATTTGTTTACGGTAAAGGTAGTAACCCTCTTTTACCTGCCAGGAGAGGGTAAGATCGTGTTGATTTTGCTGAAAATCAAAAACAAACGCCCGGTCGGCAGGGACGAACTGCGAGCGACCCGGCGCGTCGAATAATCCGGCGAAGGCGGATGTGCTGCACAGCAGCAGGATCAGCGTAAAGATGCGTTGAGCCATGAGAGGTAATCAGTATCTCCGTGAGTAACAGGTAAAACCAGAAGTTCAGGCGTTTGATACGGGTGATGAGACTTCAGGCAGTCGATAAGCGCTTGCTGATGTGAAACGGTGGTTTTCAAGATCATTTGAACTTCATACTCCTGCTCCAGTTTGCCTTCCCAGTAGTACAGCGATGTCGCGCCGGGGAGGAGGGTGGCGCAGGCGGCCAGTTTTTCCGCCAGCACTTTGGCGGCCAAATCCTGGGCGGTAGCTTCATCCGGGGCGGTACAAAGCACCACAACGGCCTCGGGGATGGAAATATCCTGACTCTTAACATCAAGCATAAACACCTCGAAAGAACAAAAAGACCCGCAAGTGAACGGTCACTATACAACGGACGAGGGCAGGATGTTAGTCAAAGGGCGGGAGAATGCGGGGCGTGATACGCCCCGCGGGTGAAACACTTACAGCATAAAGCTGCCCAGCAGGAAGCCGAAGCAGACAGCCAGAACGACGCCCAGGGTGCCTGGGATGAAGAACGGGTGGTTAAAGACGAATTTACCGATACGGGTTGTACCAGTGTCATCCATCTGTACCGCCGCAACCAGCGTCGGGTAGGTCGGCAAAATGAACAGGCCGGAAACGGCGGCGAAGGAAGCGACTGCCGTCAGCGGAGAGACGTTCAGCGCCAGCGCCATCGGCATCAGCGCTTTCGCCGTTGCCGCCTGAGAGTAGAGCAGCGCGGAAGCAAAGAAGAAGATGACGGCCAGCAGCCACGGATGGCCCTGGATGACGCTACCCGCAGTGTCTTTGATCCAGTCGATGTTAGCGGATACGAAGGTATCGCCCAGCCACGCCACGCCCAGAATACAGATACAGGCGCTCATCCCTGCTTTAAAGGTACTGGAGTTGAGGATGGCGTCAGTTTCCACTTTACACAGGATGGTGGTCAGCGTTGCGACGCTCAACATGATGATCAAAATAGCGTTGGTGGTGTTCATCAGCGGTTTTTCAACCAGGCCGAGGCTCGGACTGTTGACAATCGCATAAACAACCACGCAAATAACGCCCAGCAGGAACAGCCAGACGGAATTTTTTGCCATCGGTTTGATTTCAATCTGCTTTTCACCACGCAGCTCAATCAGCCCTTCTTCCAGACGCTTGCGGTAAATCGGGTCGTCCGACAGTTTGGAGTTGAACAGCATCGTGACCAGGAAGGACATCACCAGCACCGCCAGCAGCGTAGAGGGGATAACCACGGACAGCAGGTGGATGTAGCTAATGCCATGACCTTCCATAACAGAAGACATATACACCACGGCCGCAGAAATCGGCGAGGCGGTAATCGCAATCTGCGCGGATACCACGGCGGTCGAGAGCGGACGGCAAGGTTTGATTCCCTGCTCCTTCGCGACTTCAGCAATAACCGGCAGCGTTGCCAGGGAAATGTTCCCGGTACCAGCAAAAATAGTCAGGAAATAGGTCACAATCGGTGCGAGGATAGTGATGTATTTCGGGTTCTTACGCAGCAGTTTTTCCGTCTGGTTTACCAAATAATCCAGACCGCCCGCGACCTGCATAGCAGAGATCGCGGCGATAACCGCCATGATGATGGAAATGACATCGAATGGAATTGTCCCTGGCTTCACGCCGATGGCGGCAAGTACCAGAACACCCAGCCCACCTGCGAATCCAATACCGATGCCCCCAAGTCTGGCGCCCAAAAAGATTGCCAGCAAAACAATGATAAGTTCGACAACTATCATATTAGCCTTCCTTGTTGTTTAACAAGTTGATATTAAATTGTTGTTATTTGGTAACTTCTTGTAAGAAAAAAGGCACGTCATCGTGACGTGCCTCTTTGGTACTACCCTGTACGATTACTGTTCGCTTTCATCAGTATAACGTTTAGCTTTATAAGCCGGGTGCATCAAGTTCTGTACGGAGAAAATATCGTCCAGCTCGGCTTCCGTTAACAGGCCGCGCTCCAGCACAACTTCACGTACGCTCTTACCGGTTTCAGCACAGATTTTACCGACGATGTCGCCGTTGTGGTGGCCGATGAACGGGTTGAGGTAAGTGACGATACCGATGGAGTTATAAACGTACCCTTCGCACACTTCTTTATTTGCGGTAATGCCGTTAACGCATTTTTCCAGCAGGTTGTAGCACGCGTTGCTCAGAATGTGGATGGATTCGAACATCGCCTGACCGATAACCGGCTCCATAACGTTCAACTGCAACTGACCGGCTTCCGCCGCCATCGTAACGGTGGTGTCGTTACCGATGACTTTAAAGCATACCTGGTTTACGACTTCCGGTACTACCGGGTTCACTTTGGCTGGCATGATGGAAGAGCCCGCCTGCAGTTCCGGCAGGTTGATCTCGTTCAGGCCGGCACGAGGACCAGAAGAGAGCAAGCGCAGGTCGTTACAGATTTTGGACATCTTCACTGCCAGACGTTTCAGCGCGCTGTGAACCATAACATACGCGCCACAGTCAGATGTCGCCTCAATCAGATCCTCAGCCGGAACACAGGCAAAACCAGTGACTTCAGCCAGTTTTTTCACCGCCAGCGGAGAGTATTCTTTCGGCGTGTTCAGACCAGTACCGATTGCCGTTGCGCCAAGGTTGACTTCCAGCAGCAGCTCAGCAGTACGCTCGATGCTTTTCACTTCTTCTTTCAGCAGGATGCTGAACGCACGGAATTCTTGACCAAGCGTCATCGGTACGGCGTCCTGCAACTGGGTACGACCCATTTTCAGGATGTCCTGGAATTCAACCGCTTTACGTTCGAAACCTTCACGCAACTGGTTGATGGCATCGATCAGTTTGACGATAGAGGCGTAAACCGCTACACGGAAGCCTGTCGGATAGGCGTCGTTAGTGGATTGACATTTATTCACGTGGTCGTTCGGGTTCAGGTACTGATATTCACCTTTCTGATGACCCATCAGTTCCAGCCCGATGTTGGCCAGCACTTCGTTGGTATTCATGTTGACGGAAGTACCCGCGCCGCCCTGGTAGACATCTACCGGGAACTGGTCCATGCACTTACCGTTGTTAAGGACTTCATCACATGCGGCAATGATGGCGTTCGCCACACTCTTAGGAATGGTTTGCAGCTCTTTGTTGGCCAGCGCCGCCGCTTTTTTTACCATAACCATGCCACGCACAAATTCAGGGATGTCGCTGATTTTGTTATTGCTAATGTAGAAGTTTTCAATCGCTCTCAGAGTGTGAACACCATAGTAGGCTTCAGCTGGAACTTCCCTGGTACCCAACAGATCTTCTTCGATACGAATGTTGTTTGACATGTGAACCTTCTTTTTCAAGCTGCCAATGATTTTTACTTTAAAACACACAGGATATATGTGATTTCGAATGTTTTCTGACCGACGATTATCCCCTCCATCGGCCTGATAAACGAGATCATATGCTGGTTCAGAATTCCTACCGTAATCTGGATCACTTAAAGTGTGGGAATTTACCCCTTATTTATTATTTTGTGAAATAGGTCACCGCTTTAGTATTACTACCTAAAATAGGTGTACAAACCACTTGAAATTTTGCTACGCACCACCATATCGAATCGATGCGAATCGCAACCCCATTCAAATGGTCGTCGCAGACGGCCATGACTTACAGGAGAGTCCTTTGCGCTGGATACCCTTTTTAGCTGTCTTTCTCTATGTTTACATTGAGATTTCTATCTTTATCCAGGTCGCCCATGTGCTTGGTGTCCTGATGACGCTAATCCTGGTGATTTTTACGTCTGTTATCGGTATGTCGCTGGTACGTAACCAGGGTTTTAAAAACTTTTTGCTGATGCAACAAAAAATGGCGGCCGGTGAGAGCCCGGCGGCAGAAATGATTAAGAGTGTATCGCTGATCATCGCTGGCTTACTGCTCCTGTTGCCGGGATTTTTCACCGATTTTCTCGGCCTTCTCCTTTTGTTACCGCCAGTGCAAAAACATTTGACGCTGAAGTTGCTGCCGCATTTACGTTTTTCCCGGATGCCGGGCGGCGGGTTTAGCGCGGGTACTGGCGGTGGCGAAACATTTGACGGCGAGTATCAGCGTAAAGACGACGATCGCGATCGTATTGAACATAAAGACGATCGTCGGGATTAAAGGTAGAGATGTTGGCCGGATAAGGTCGCGTGAGGCGTTATCCGGCCAGCGGATGCGTCTTACGCCATGCGTTTTCGCTTCGGTAAAAACAGCCATAATGCAGCCAGCATGATAATGGCATATAAGCTTTTCCACCCCAGCATTGCCAGCAATAACAGGCACAGTAGACAACCCGTCACCGCCAGTGCATAGCAGCGCCCTTTCAACAGTCGACAGCCCGCCAGCATACAAAGCAGATAGAGCATAATAAAAATACCGTTAGCATAGACGATCAGCGCATTGAGGTTAATCTTCAGGGCGTAGACGACCAGGGAACTCACGCCACAGCAGGCCAGAATAACGTTTAACGCGTGCAAGGGAAGGCGCCCGGGAGAGAGTTGAGCCAGATAGTGATCGGGCTGATATTGCATTTGCGTCCATATCAGACGCGCAAAACTCTGAGCATACACATTCAGGCTGGCAAAGCAGGTGAGATAACCAATAATGCAGGCTACCCACAACGCCTGGATACCGAAGAGATGAACAATAATAAGCGGTAGCGAGGCTGTTGCTGCTATCTTGTCGCTATAGACGCCAAAATGCAGCACCACGGCGGTACAGGTCCAATAAATGGCACCGGCCAGCATCAGACCAATGATCAATGCGCGCGGAAAATCACGTTCAGGATTTTTAAATTCAGACGACAAATGCGTAAAAGCCTCGATTCCCACAAATCCCCAGAACATGATCGCCAGGGCGGTACACAGCCGGGGAAAGGTGATGTCGTTTGCGGCTGGGAAGGTGATATCTGCAGGTTTAATCGCGCCTTTCCACAGAATGGCGGCAATAAGCGCGATAATTAATCCAGCGATAATGGCTTGCAGGTTGGCGCTGGAGCTGGCGCCGCGCGATCCCATAAACCATAGTAAACCTAGAGTACCCAGCTCCCCCAATAAGAGCTGTTCGCTTTGCCAGCCAAACAGCGCCTGGCCGAAACCCACCGCAATATGCAAGGCTGCGGGAAAACTAACAGGAATAACTGATAAAAACAGCCAACTGTAAGCCCGTTGCAGACGCGGACCAAATGCCATCCCGACAAAATGTGCTACGCCGCCAGCGTGTGGAAAATGACGTCCCAGCACAGCAAAGACAATCGCAACAGGGAAAATCAAAATAATGAGCAGCGGCCATGCCCAAAGGCTGATGTTGCCTGCCGCCAGCGCAGCCAGCTCCGGAAGCGCAAAAACGCCAGTCCCTAATAGTGATGTGGTTAACAAGATAACGCCCTGAACCAACCCAAGCTCTTTTTTTAGTTCATTCATCAGCTCATTATCCGGCGGCATTGTAACGTCAGGTGGCGAAAGACATTTTTAAGCGTATCACACACACCTTTTCTTATAGCAGGTTGTTCTAAACCTTGGGTAAACGTGAGATAAGTAGCGTTTTTACGGCTTTTTTCGCTCAGAAGAATTTTTTTTCATCTCCCCCCTTGAAGGGGCAAAACCCCATCCCCATCTCTCTGGTCACTAGCCGGGAAACCGTTTACGGGCCGGCGTCACCCATAACTGATAATGACTTTCTCAAAGGAGAGCTATCAATGAGTATTCGTCCGTTACATGATCGTGTGATCGTCAAACGTAAAGAAGTTGAGTCCAAATCTGCTGGCGGCATCGTACTGACCGGTTCCGCAGCGGGTAAATCAACTCGTGGCGAAATCATCGCTGTCGGTAAGGGTCGCATCCTGGACAACGGTACTGTACAGCCGCTGGACGTGAAAGTTGGCGACATCGTTATTTTTAACGATGGCTACGGTGTGAAATCTGAAAAGATCGACAATGAAGAAGTGTTGATCATGTCTGAAAGCGACATTCTGGCAATTGTTGAAGCGTAATCCGCGAACGACACTGAACATACGAATTTAAGGGAAAGAGAAAATGGCAGCTAAAGACGTAAAATTCGGTAACGACGCTCGTGTGAAAATGCTGCGCGGCGTAAACGTACTGGCAGATGCAGTGAAAGTAACCCTCGGTCCGAAAGGCCGTAACGTGGTTCTGGATAAATCTTTCGGTGCGCCGACTATCACTAAAGATGGTGTTTCCGTAGCGCGTGAAATCGAACTGGAAGACAAGTTTGAAAACATGGGCGCGCAGATGGTGAAAGAAGTTGCCTCTAAAGCGAACGACGCTGCAGGCGACGGCACCACCACCGCGACCGTACTGGCGCAGTCCATCATTACCGAAGGCCTGAAAGCCGTTGCTGCGGGCATGAACCCGATGGACCTGAAACGTGGTATCGACAAAGCGGTTGCTGCTGCGGTTGAAGAGCTGAAGGCGCTGTCCGTACCGTGCTCCGACTCTAAAGCGATTGCTCAGGTAGGTACTATCTCCGCTAACTCCGACGAAACCGTAGGTAAACTGATCGCGGAAGCGATGGATAAAGTCGGTAAAGAAGGCGTCATCACCGTTGAAGACGGTACCGGTCTGCAGGACGAACTGGACGTGGTTGAAGGTATGCAGTTTGACCGCGGCTACCTGTCTCCTTACTTCATCAACAAGCCGGAAACTGGCGCAGTAGAGCTGGAAAGCCCGTTCATCCTGCTGGCTGATAAGAAAATCTCCAACATCCGCGAAATGCTGCCGGTTCTGGAAGCCGTTGCAAAAGCAGGCAAACCGCTGCTGATCATCGCTGAAGATGTTGAAGGCGAAGCGCTGGCTACCCTGGTGGTGAACACCATGCGTGGCATCGTGAAAGTGGCTGCGGTTAAAGCACCGGGCTTCGGCGATCGTCGTAAGGCGATGCTGCAGGATATCGCTACCCTGACCGGCGGTACCGTAATCTCTGAAGAGATCGGTATGGAGCTGGAAAAAGCAACCCTGGAAGACCTGGGTCAGGCGAAACGTGTTGTGATCAACAAAGACACCACCACCATCATCGATGGCGTGGGTGAAGAAGCTGCAATCCAGGGCCGTGTTGCTCAGATCCGTCAGCAGATTGAAGAAGCGACCTCCGACTACGATCGTGAAAAACTGCAGGAGCGCGTAGCGAAACTGGCAGGCGGCGTTGCGGTTATCAAAGTTGGCGCTGCGACCGAAGTTGAAATGAAAGAGAAGAAAGCCCGCGTTGAAGATGCCCTGCACGCGACCCGTGCTGCGGTAGAAGAAGGCGTGGTTGCCGGTGGCGGCGTTGCGCTGATCCGCGTTGCTTCTAAAATTGCTGACCTGAAAGGCCAGAACGAAGACCAGAACGTGGGTATCAAAGTTGCGCTGCGTGCAATGGAAGCTCCGCTGCGTCAGATCGTGCTGAACTGCGGCGAAGAGCCGTCTGTAGTAGCTAACACCGTGAAAGCTGGTGACGGTAACTACGGTTACAACGCTGCAACTGAAGAATACGGCAACATGATCGACATGGGTATCCTGGACCCAACCAAAGTTACTCGTTCTGCTCTGCAGTACGCGGCCTCTGTGGCTGGTCTGATGATCACCACCGAGTGCATGGTGACCGACCTGCCGAAAAGCGATGCTCCTGATTTAGGCGCTGCTGGCGGCATGGGTGGTATGGGTGGTATGGGCGGCATGATGTAATTGCCCACACCCTGCATCCTTCAGGCTGCAGATGCGTTGGCTAATCCCAGTCACTTACTTGAGTAAGCTCCTGTGGATTAACAAACTGGCCGCCTTCCTGCAACCAGAATGATTTGGGTGCTTATCTCCCAGAATTGAGAAACCCTCGGGCAGAAATGACCGGGGGTTTTTCTTTTGGTCATCTTTTTAGTATAAGATTCAGATACGGACAAAACGTCCAGCTCATTGATTATGGGGAATAACATGCACGTGAAATATTTAGCAGGGATCGTTGGCGCCGCGCTGCTGATGGCGGGTTGTAGCTCCAGCAACGAACTCACCGCTGCCGGCCAAAATGTACGCTTTGTCGAAGATAAGCCAGGCGCGGAATGCCAGCTTATTGGTACGGCAACCGGTAAACAGAGTAACTGGTTTTCAGGCCAGCACGGCGAAGAGGGTGGCTCAATGCGTGGCGCAGCGAACGATCTGCGTAATCAGGCGGCCGCGATGGGTGGAAACGTGCTGTATGGCGTAAGTAGTCCGTCACAGGGCATGTTGTCCAGTTTTGTCCCGACGGCCAGCGAGATGAACGGCCAGGTTTATAAATGTCCGAATTGATATGTCTGAATCGTAACGCCCTCTGAAAAATTCAGAGGGCGATATGGCTAGCGTTTTTCCTGCGATGATGCCATGCGTAGATTATGCAACGCGTGCATACATTGATCTTGCGTCAGACGCGCTGCTTTACCGGTTCCAAGCGTTCTGACAAAAACCTTACACGGTTTTCCTTCCAGCTTTTTAAGACGCGGGCTGAAATTCAGCAAGCGGCGTGATATCGCTTCAGCTTCTTTAGAGCCTGACTGACTGCGGGTCTTAATGATGGTGCCGCAATCATGCGATTGTCCTGCTTCATCCGTATAACGATAAACGAGCGCTAAATAATGGTTATACAGATTATGTTTCCAGTCAGGCTGGTTATAGGTATCAAATTCGATATTGCCGTTTTCCAGGCAGTCAGCATCGTATAATGGTAAAAAGTCCAGCATTGAAGAAATACGCAATGCGAGCTCACGCATTTCGGCATTATTAATGGCGTGAATAATAGCCATCACCAGAACTTCAACCTGCCACTCACCGACCTGTAAATCAAGATGGCTACCATTGTGCAGCTTTAACGTAAAGGTTAATACTTTTTCTGTATTATCGCTCAGTACTAAAGATTCAACACGCTGATTAACATCGGCGTTTTCCAGCTCTTCACGGAGTATTGCCGGAATATTTTCATGCATTTTAAGCACATGACTGCTTTTGGCTTTCTGGCGTTTTTCCTGCTCTTGTTCCGGAAGCGAGTGTTGTAAATAAAGCCGGTGTTCAAGGCCGATCAACAAATCTCGCAGCGCGAGCACAGGAAAGAAAAGCAGTGTTTCTTTATTTCTCAGTGACTTCACCTTAAGCGCCAGCGCGATAAACTTATCATTGTGACGAATAACGCCGGTATTTAGTCCCTTAATCGTTAAGGCCATGTCAATTCTCCACAAATATAAAATAATTAAATGTTTTACTGCAATGTATTTGATATATAAATTGTTTATGCCGTCCTATAAAAAGGAGAACCAGTATAATTCGAAAATGCAGTACACGCTAAGCGAGTCCTGAAACGGACTTTATTGAAAAGAGAGGGCCGGAAAGGTGTATTTAACGAAGGGTATTTTATCGTCGCCAGAGGGTGAGGAGAATCGCGAAGGGAATCTCCTCATGATATTGCGCGGTAATATTTTTCGTCGTCCCTGATGCGCCCGCGAGAATTAGCGCTGCCGAAGCTGTAAATCCAGCGGTGTTTTGCTCGGTTCGCCGCCGATTTCACGCGCCAGTCTTGGCACCATATAGCCGGATACCAGCGTGAGCAGTTCGCGCATGATTTGCCGGGCTTCGTCATCGGTGACCATAAAATGCGCGGCGCCCTGTACTTTATCCAGCACATGCAGGTAATAGGGCATCACGCCGGCGTCAAATAGCGCGTTGCTCAGATTCGCCAGTGTTCGCGCGTTATCATTCACGCCACGCAGCAGAACGCTCTGGTTGAGAAGCGTGACGCCCACGTGGCGCAGTTTCTTCATCGCCAGGCAGAATGCCTCGTCCACTTCATTAGCGTGGTTGATATGGTTCACCAACAAAATTTGCAGACGTGACTGGTCAAAGCGGGCGACCAGTTCGTCAGTAATGCGTGCCGGGATGACGATAGGCAACCGACTGTGGATGCGTAGCCGCTTGACGTGCTTAATGGCTTCCAGTTGCGTGAGCAGCCAGTCCAGCTCATGATCTTTCGCCATCAGCGGATCGCCGCCGGAAAAGATGATCTCATCCAGTTCCGGGTGTGCGGCGATATACTCCAGCGCGACTTTCCAGTTGCGCTTATTGCCTTGATTCTCCGCATACGGGAAGTGACGACGGAAACAGTAGCGGCAATTTACCGCACATCCGCCTTTTACCAGCAATAGCGCCCGGTTTTGGTATTTATGCAATAATCCTGGCACCACGCTGTGTTGCTCTTCCAGCGGGTCGGTGGAGAAACCGGGGGCGACAATAAATTCATCCCGGGACGTCAGCACTTGACGTAACAGAGGATCGTCAGGGTTGCCCTTCTCCATGCGCGCAATAAAAGCGCGCGGCACGCGGAGGGCAAACAAGCGCCTGGCGTCCTGTCCTGCCCGGAGGTTTTCATCAGCTTCAATCTGTAAAAGATGCAGCAGTTCGTCGGGATTGGTCACAACATCGGCAAGTTGCGCTAACCAATCTTCTCGCAATGGGGTATTTAGGGTTACAATATGCGCCATTTTGTGGCTTAGCTACCAGTTAACAATTTCAGAGGGCCTTATGGCGACTTACTATAGCAACGATTTTCGTTCCGGTCTTAAAATCATGTTGGATGGCGAACCTTATGCGGTTGAATCCAGTGAATTCGTGAAACCGGGTAAAGGCCAGGCGTTTGCCCGCGTTAAGCTGCGCCGTCTGCTGACCGGCACGCGCGTTGAGAAAACCTTCAAATCGACCGATTCCGCTGAAGGCGCGGATGTAGTCGATATGAACCTGACTTACCTGTACAACGACGGTGAGTTCTGGCATTTCATGAACAACGAAACCTTCGAACAGCTGTCTGCAGATGCCAAGGCTATCGGCGACAACGCAAAATGGCTGTTGGATCAGGCAGAATGCATCGTAACCCTGTGGAACGGTCAGCCTATCTCTGTCACTCCGCCGAACTTTGTTGAACTGGAAATTGTTGATACCGACCCAGGTCTGAAGGGCGATACCGCAGGTACTGGCGGCAAACCAGCCACGCTGTCTACTGGCGCAGTGGTTAAAGTTCCGCTGTTCGTGCAGATTGGCGAAGTGATCAAAGTCGATACCCGTTCCGGCGAATACGTATCCCGCGTAAAATAATTTACGTTATCGGGAAAAATGGTGCAGCGTATGCTGCGCCATCCTGTTTTCGCGCCTCAATGATGAAACGCTTTATCGGCCTTGTCGCGCTGGTTCTTCTTACCAGCACATTATTAACGGCATGTAATACCGCCCGCGGCTTCGGCGAAGATATTCAGCATCTTGGCCATGCCATCTCCCGCGCAGCCAGCTAATCGCTTCTCGTCTTCCTAAAATTAGTCGATCGCCCGTCATTTTCTGGGATGTTGTCTATTATTAAGTTGCTATACACAAACAACATTGGCTAGAAAAGGAAGACATTATGGTTAAAAAGACAATTGCAGCGATCTTTTCTGTTTTGGTACTTTCCACTGTATTAACTGCTTGTAATACCACGCGCGGCGTGGGCGAGGACATCTCGGACGGTGGTAGTGCGATCTCTGGCGCTGCAACCAGAGCTCAGCAGTAACCATCAACGGTACGGCATGGCGTCGTACCGTTAATCGATTTTCTCCGGAAGCATAAGAAAGGGAGAATATCGGTTATCCATATGAAGTTTCATACGGATATTACGTTTATAGGTGTAAACCGTTTTCCCGTGAATGCCAAGCGCATACGCAATCTCTTTATTGCTGGTGCCTTCCGTCCACATCGCGAGCACTTTTTCCTCCTGCGGAGAGAGCAATGGCGTGGCGCTTTCCGGCGCTTCCTGCAGTGGATGAGTATATAGCGCTCCTTTAATTCGTTGTGCAAGCTCATGTAAAGGCGTGTGTTTAGATAACACCGCATGACTGGCATATTGCGGTCTGTACGGCATATTCCCTGACTGTAATAATACCAACGGCGTCATCCTGCAGGCGGCAAAAAATGCATTGATAGGCTGTTCGGGTAAGGCATCGTTGAGAAAACCATATAAATCAGCGATAACCAGATGGGGCTTCCATTGCAGAATATGTTCTTTCGCCAGTATAAGGTTATTCATCCCGGATACCAGCAGTGAAGAACTGAGCACATCAGTGTGATTAAGCCAGGCCTCCATGCCCGTACGGGTAAAGTGGCATCGGTCTATCACTAAAATTTTCAACATAGTTTTTTGCACCCGGAAGTAGATAAAGCACTTTCTTTCCCAGAAGGCGTTCCATCATAGAGAACTCCTGTGGGCGCTAAATGCGAAAACTACGCGGCTTAAAAGGGCCAATTCCCGCCTTTAGACGGAAAAAAATAAAAAGGTTGAAATTCATTTTCTCTCAGGCAAGAATGGCTTTTCATCCGTATACGTTACAGGACGACCTGTAAACGCTATTCTCACCGGGGACGGCCCCATTAATTATCTGGAGCCTGCTATGTCCTGGATCATTCTATTAATCGCTGGTTTACTTGAAGTGGTATGGGCTGTCGGCCTGAAGTATACCCACGGTTTTTCTCGTCTGACCCCCAGTATTATCACCATTACGGCCATGGTTATCAGTATGGCGTTACTTTCCTGGGCAATGAAAACGCTGCCCGTTGGAACGGCGTACGCCATCTGGACCGGCATCGGCGCCGTCGGGGCGGCAATCACCGGTATCCTTCTGTTGGGCGAGTCTGCCTCACCGGCGCGTTTGCTCAGTCTTGGCTTGATCGTCGCGGGTATCATTGGGCTAAAACTCAGTGCGCATTAATTCGTTGCTGATATCGCTACGAACCTGATTGTTTTACCCAAATTAATTTATTGACGTCAAACCCCTCCCGGGTCGCGACGGCCAGCATTTGCTGTTTTATTTCCTCAGAAAGCGTTGGCGTGCGAGAGAGTATCCACAGATAGTCGCGATCCGGGCCGCACACCAGCGCATGACGGTATTCCCGGTCAAGCGCAATCACGTTATAGCCGCCGTAGAATGGGCCGAAAAAAGAGACCTTGAGCGCGGCGCGGTTTGGACTACCGGTAAAATACGCTTTGCCTTCTGTTTTTTGCCACATTCCCCGATCCGGGTTATAGCCTTTATTGATGACATTAATCCCGCCATCGTCACGCAGGCTATAGGTGGCCGTGACTTGTTCCAGCCCACGTTCAAATCGATGATCGAGGCGTGCGATCTCATACCAGGTGCCGAGGTAACGTTTGGCATCAAAGTTATCTACCACGGTGACGCCTTTAGGCGGGGTAGGCGAACTACAGGCGACGACCAGAAATGCAGCCGTAACTGCAGCAACGACGGGCAGAATGCGCATAAGATTTTCCTTCCAGTGTTTTTTCTAAGTGTAGAACCTGGCGGGAAAATGAGAGGCAGGAAAAGAAAAAACGCCCTCTTATCGGGTAGATAAGAGGGCATCGTGGCAACTTAGAGAGTGATAACGCCAATCGCCGTCACAACGGTCAGGATTGCCGCCAGACCGTAAAAGACCCATTTGCCCGCAGGCACGTGGATTTTCAGGTCATGCATCGCGTGGTGCATACGGTGTAGGCCACACCATAGCGGCAGCACGATCATCAGGAACAGAAAAACGCGACCAATAAAGCTTTGGGCGAACGTCAGTACGCGCTCAAAACTCAGGGCATCGCCCGGAAATAGCCCCAGCGGCAGCATGATGCCAACCAGTAGCACGATCACCGGCGCGATGATCGCGCCCCACATACCGCCTGCGCCAAACAGTCCCCAGAATACGGGTTCATCAGAACGTTTTGGGTTTGGATTAATCATCCGGGACTCCTTACCAGAACAGGGCAACATACAGAATGACTACGGTGACTACCGCAGTGACCACCCAAAGCCCTTTGATGATTGGCTCTGGCCCCATTTTTTCGTCTTTTACAATGATATTGGCCGCCTTCGGCGCCAGTTCAAACCAGGTTTTGGTGTGCAGCAGCGCGGCCGCCAGGGTGATCAGGTTTAAGATCACTACCACCGGGTTTTGTAAAAAGCCGACGAATCCCATCCAGGATTCCGCGCCGTGTTTGAGCGCAAACAGACCGAAAATCAGTTCAATACTGAACCAGACTGCCGGCACCGCTGTGCCTTCGCGCAGCATATAAAAGCGATAAAACGGCAGTTTTTTCCACCAGGTGGACGTCATCGGCCGCACATAGGGTTTGCGTTTAGTCGTCATGTTGCACTCCTTAGCGTGGTTTCAGGGTGGCGATAAGAAAGTCTTTCGAGCTTTCCACTTTACCCTGCTGAATGGCCGCAGCCGGATCGACATGTTTTGGACAGACTTCGGAGCAGTAGCCCACGAAAGTACAGGTCCATACGCCGTTCGGACTATTCAACTGCGCCATACGCTCCTTCTTACCGTGATCGCGGCTATCTTCGTTATAGCGATGCGCCAGCGTAATTGCAGCCGGTCCGATAAACTCAGGATTCAGACCGAACTGCGGGCACGCGGCGTAGCACAGACCACAGTTGATGCAACCGGAGAACTGGTGATACTTCGCCATTTGCGCCGGGGTCTGGACATTCGGCCCCTGATCTGGCGTGCGAGAGTTGCCAATAATGTACGGTTTGATCGCTTCCAGGCTTTCGATAAAGTGCGTCATATCGACAACCAGATCGCGCTCAATCGGGAAGTTCGCCAGCGCTTCCACCTTCATACCGTTGGTGTAATCGCGCAGGAAGGTTTTACACGCCAGTTTAGGGACGTTGTTGACCATCATGCCGCAGGAGCCGCAGATCGCCATACGGCAGGACCAGCGGTAGCTCAGGTCCGGTGCCAGGTTATCCTTGATGTAGCCCAGCGCATCCAGCAGTGACGTGGTTTCATCATAAGGAACTTCATAGAAAGCACTGTGCGGCGCGGTATCGGTTTCCGGGTTATAGCGCACCACCTCAACTTTCAGGTTTTTCATCTCAGCCATTCGCCTTCTCCTTCTTATCGGCTGCTTCCGCTTCACCGCCGTAAACACGTTTGGCTGGCGGCAGGGTGGTGATTTTCACGTCGCTGTATTCCAGACGGGTCGTGCCATCAGCATCGCGGAAGGCGAGGGTGTGCTTGAGGAAGTTCACATCGTCGCGCTCGGTACAGCCTTCATCCAGACGCTGATGCGCGCCGCGGGACTCTTTACGCGCCAGCGCAGAGTGCGCCATACATTCCGCCACGTTCAGACCATGACCCAGTTCGATGGTATACAGCAGGTCGGTGTTGAACACGCTGGAGGTATCGGAGATACGTACGCGCTTGAAACGTTCCTGAAGCTCGGCCAGTTTATCAACGGTTTTCTGCATCAGTTCCGGGGTACGGTAAATACCGCAACCTTCTTCCATAGACAGACCCATCTCATCGCGGATCTTCGACCAGTTTTCGTTGCCTTCCTGGTTCACCAGATTTTTCAGACGTTGTTCAATATCGGCAACCTGGGCGTCGAGCGCGGCGCTATTTGCGGCGCCTGCCGTAGCAGCGCGTTCCATTGCTTGTTCGCCAGCCAGACGACCAAACACCACCAGTTCCGCCAGTGAGTTGGAACCGAGGCGGTTCGCGCCATGCAGGCCAACAGAGGAGCATTCGCCAACGGCAAACAGCCCTTTGACACGGCTTTCACAGTTCTGGTCGGTTTCAATGCCGCCCATGGTGTAGTGCGCGGTCGGACGTACTGGAATCGGTTCTTTAACCGGATCGACGCCGACATAGGCTTTCGCCAGTTCGCAAATGAACGGCAGACGTTCATGCAGTTTCTTCTCGCCGAGATGACGCAGGTCGAGGTGAACCACATCGCCGCGCGGCGTGGAGATAGTGTTGCCTTTACGCCATTCGTGCCAGAAAGCCTGGGATACTTTGTCGCGCGGCCCCAGTTCCATATATTTGTTTTTCGGCTCGCCCAGCGGCGTTTCGGGGCCCATGCCGTAGTCTTGCAGGTAACGGTAGCCATTTTTATTGACCAGAATACCACCTTCGCCGCGGCAACCTTCAGTCATCAGGATACCGGAACCTGGCAGGCCGGTCGGGTGATACTGAACGAATTCCATATCACGCAGCGGAACGCCGTGGCTCAGCGCCATGCCCATCCCGTCGCCGGTGACGATGCCGCCGTTGGTGTTATAGCGGTATACGCGGCCTGCGCCGCCTGTCGCCATTACCACGGCGTTGGCACGGATTTGCACCAGCGTGCCTTCCATCATGTTCATTGCCACCAGGCCGCGCGCATGGTTGTCATCAACCAAAATATCCAGCACAAAATGTTCGTCAAAGCGCTGGATTTGCGGGAACTGCAGGGAAGTCTGGAACAGAGTATGCAGCATATGGAAGCCGGTTTTATCCGCGGCGAACCAGGTACGCTCGATTTTCATACCACCGAAGCGACGCACGTTAACGCTACCGTCCGGACGGCGGCTCCACGGGCAGCCCCATTGCTCCAGCTGCGTCATCTCAGTGGGACAATGGTGGACAAAGTAATCCACGACATCCTGCTCACACAGCCAGTCTCCGCCTGCTACCGTATCGTGAAAATGGTAGTCAAAGCTGTCATGATCCTGGGCGACAGCGGCTGAACCCCCTTCGGCAGCGACGGTGTGGCTGCGCATCGGGTACACTTTTGAGATCAGTGCGATTTTAGCATTGGGATTCGCCTGTGCGGCAGCAATTGCAGCACGTAATCCCGCGCCACCGGCGCCTATAATGGCAAGATCGGCTTGAAAGGTTTGCACGACATTCCTCCAGATTATTGTAATTTCACCCTCGCGCAGCCAGATAAAGCCTCTGGGTTCTGCGAAGTATGAATGCGTTTCCACTGCTCCTTTATGGGTACAACAGTATAGTCTCAGGGATGTGAGGGAAATTTGACGTGTTCGATTTTTTTAGCGTATCAGAGGGATGAATTATCATTGATTTTGATTAATTTAATTACTAAACCATCTGAAATCACTTTTTTTACCCTCCAGAAGGCGCCCGATACGCCTGCGCAAAATTTGTTTCGCCCGCGCGTTGCGAGTAGACTTCGTGACCTTGTCTTAAACTGGAGAAAGAATCATGAGCGAAACGGCAACCTGGCAGCCGAGCGCGTCCATCCCCAATTTATTAAAACGTGCGGCGATTATGGCGGAAATCCGTCGTTTCTTTGCCGATCGTGGAGTGCTTGAGGTTGAGACGCCCTGCATGAGTCAGGCGACGGTCACAGACATTCATCTGTTCCCGTTCGAAACGCGTTTCGTCGGACCTGGCCATTCCCAGGGGATGAACCTCTATTTAATGACCAGTCCGGAATACCATATGAAACGCCTGCTGGCGGCAGGGTGCGGCCCAGTTTTCCAGCTATGCCGCAGTTTCCGTAATGAAGAGATGGGACGACATCATAATCCGGAATTCACTATGCTGGAGTGGTATCGCCCGCATTACGATATGTACCGCCTGATGAATGAAGTGGATGATTTGCTTCAGCAAGTGCTGGATTGTCAACCTGCGGAAAGTCTCTCCTATCAACAGGCGTTTCTGCGCCATCTGGAGATTGACCCGTTATCAGCAGATAAAACGCAGCTGCGTGAGGCGGCGGCAAAGCTTGATTTAAGCAATATCGCTGATACGGAAGAAGACCGTGATACGTTGCTGCAACTGCTGTTCACGATGGGGGTTGAGCCGCATATAGGTAAAGAAAAGCCGACCTTTATTTATCACTTTCCGGCAAGTCAGGCATCGCTGGCACAAATCAGTACCGAGGATCATCGCGTCGCCGAGCGCTTTGAGGTGTACTACAAAGGTATTGAGCTGGCGAATGGTTTCCACGAACTGACGGACGCACGTGAGCAACAACAGCGCTTTGAACAGGACAATCGTAAGCGCGCCGCTCGCGGTCTGCCGCAGCAACCGATTGACCAAAATCTACTGGATGCGCTGGCCGCCGGTCTACCGGATTGTTCCGGCGTGGCGCTGGGTGTTGATCGTCTGGTGATGCTGGCGCTGGGAGCAGAAAGCCTGGCGGACGTGATTGCTTTTACGGTCGATCGGGCGTAAATCTGAAATTCACTCTTTCGCGAGATAAAATGGCGCAATAAGCGCCATTTTGTAGCATATTTTTTCAATTATCCTCTGTTTGCCACAACATAAGGCTGGAACTTTGATGCCATTTAGGTATCAATCCTGTGTTGATTTTTTTATCGCTGACCTTTGTAAAAAAGAAGGCGGCGTCAATCGGTGAGCGGCGTCTGGCAAACGCGCTCGAGCGTAAGGGATGGTTGAATGACCCACACGATAAAAAAGATGAGCCTTATTGGGCTTATCCTGATGATTTTTACTTCTGTTTTTGGTTTTGCGAATAGCCCGTCGGCGTTTTATTTAATGGGGTATAGCGCAATCCCGTGGTATATATTTTCTGCCTTGCTGTTTTTTATTCCATTCGCCTTAATGATGGCTGAAATGGGTTCCGCTTATCGCAAAGAAGAGGGCGGGATCTATTCGTGGATGAATAATAGCGTGGGGCCACGTTACGCGTTTATCGGCACGTTTATGTGGTTTTCATCGTATGTCATATGGATGGTAAGTACGGCGGCAAAAATTTGGGTACCGTTTTCTACTTTTGTTTTTGGCGCCGATATGACGCAGCACTGGCGTATTGCGGGGCTTGAGCCTACGCAGGTTGTCGGGCTGCTCGCCGTCGGCTGGATGATTCTGGTGACGTGTGTCGCCGCCAGAGGGATCAATAAAATTGCGCGAATTACGGCGGTCGGAGGTATTGCCGTAATGTGTCTTAATTTAGTTTTATTGTTGGTGAGTGTCGCTATTTTGTTATTAAATGGTGGGCATTTTGCACAAGAAATTAATTTTACCTCGTCACCGAATCCGGGTTATCACTCCGGCCTGGCAATGTTGTCATTTGTAGTATTTGCTATTTTTGCTTACGGCGGTATTGAGGCTGTCGGCGGACTGGTGGATAAAACCGAGAAACCGGAAAAGAATTTTGCGAAAGGTATTGTTTTCGCGGCTATTGTGATTTCAATTGGTTATTCTTTGGCGATCTTTTTATGGGGCGTCAGCACTAACTGGCAACAGATATTAAGTAATAGCGCCGTTAACTTAGGGAATATCACCTACATTCTGATGTCGAGTTTAGGCACGACATTAGGTAACGCGTTAAACCTTTCTCCGGAGGCTGCGATGACGGTGGGCGTCTGGTTTGCGCGTATCACTGGCCTTTCTATGTTTCTGGCTTATACCGGCGCGTTTTTTACGTTGAGCTATTCACCGCTGAAAGCCATTATTCAGGGGACGCCAAAAGCGTTGTGGCCCGCGCCGATGACGACACTAAACGCTAACGGTATGCCGGCGACCGCTATGTGGCTACAGTGCGTGCTGGTGAGTCTGTTTATTTTGCTGGTCTCTTTTGGCGGTGACACCGCATCGGCGTTTTATAACAAACTCACGCTGATGGCGAACGTCTCAATGACCTTGCCATACCTGTTCCTTGCGCTGGCATTTCCCTTCTTTAAAGCGCGTCAGGATCTGGAGCGGCCATTTGTTCTCTTTAAAACCAAAGCCTCTACCCTGGTCGCGACGGGTGTTGTGGTGCTGGTGGTGACGTTTGCCAACGTCTTTACCATTATCCAGCCGGTGATTGAAGCTGGGGACTGGGACAGCGCCTTGTGGATGATCGGCGGCCCGATCTTCTTCTCGCTGCTGGCGATGGCGATTTATCAGAATTACAGCAGCCGCATGAGCGCTGATCCGGAGTGGGCGGGGGAGTAAAGACCGTAGGCCGGATAAGACCCGACGGGTCGCATCCGGCATTTCTTGCCCGATGGAGAACGTTATGAATGATAGTTCGAGAGACCCGATTATCACGGAAGATGAGGTTAGGGCACTCAATTTTACTCCGGAAGATATCCTTGAAATAGAAAAGGTTATTCTTTCTTCCGTTCATGTTGCACGTCGAAAGGTTGCGATGGTAGTAGGAATGTCTATTGGCACGTTAAGGGATCGCGATGAGGATAAGTGGAAACATGTGTCGGATATTTATTGCGCGTATGTTATAAGATGCCTCGTATTTCGCGGAGAACTGGTGGGTTACGGCGATTTATTCCGAATGCGCTATAGCGAAATTAACCTGCCTGTTGCCGATCTGGACGCATAATAAGTCCGAAAATGTCTGTGAGTTGCGATGAAATGCCCGATGGCGCAAGCTTATCGGGCCTACAGATTAATTGCCGGCCCGTAGGCCGGATAAGACCCGACGGGTCGCATCCGGCATTTCTTGCCTGGATCATGCGCTACAAACTGCCCGCCGGGCGGCTGGTTTTACCCGCTGACGTTAACGTTCTCCCCGTTTGTTTACCGCCGAGACTCTCCAGACGCATCTGGAACGGCGGGAACGGCATATCAATACCGTGCTCGCGGAAGCCCGCCAGAATCAATTGGTGGATCTCATGGCGTAATGGCATACGGTGTCCCATTTCCGCGGCATAGATACGCAGTTCGAAAATTTGAATACCCTGCTGGAGATCCACCAGAAAGATTTCAGGCGGCGGGTTGTCCAGCACCAAAGAACAGCGCTGCGCCGCCGTCAGCAGAATTTGCGTCACCTCTTCGCTATTGGTATCCGCTGGCGCCGGGATGGTTAACACCACGCGCGTAACGGAGTCAGACAGCGACCAGTTGATAAACTGTTCGGTGATAAAGGCTTTATTCGGCACGATAATCTCTTTACGATCCCAGTCACTGATGGTGGTGGCGCGGGTATTGATTTTGGTCACGCTGCCGGTGAGATCGCGAATGGTCACCGTATCGCCGATACGAATCGGCTTTTCAAACAAAATAATCAGGCCGGAGATAAAGTTAGCGAAAATTTCTTGCAGGCCAAAACCAAGCCCAACGCCGAGCGCGGCCACCAGCCATTGTAGCTTCGACCACTCAATGCCGATCATCGAGAAACCGACCAGTCCGCCAATCAGCATTAACAGATATTTGGTGATGGTCGTGATGGCGTAACCGGTACCAGGCGTTAAATCGAGATGCTGTAATAACGCCAGTTCCAGCAGCGCAGGCAGATTACGCACCAACTGCGTGGTGATGATAAAGACCAGAATCGCAATGAGCACCGCCCCGAGGGTAATCGGCTCCAGGCTTTCCACGCCTTGCACCGTAGAGGTGACATCCCACAGCGAAATATTCTCCAGGAAGCCGAATGCCGAGTGGATTTCCGACCACAGTACAATTACCGATAGCAGGGCGATAAGCATCAGAATTGAGCGGACCAGACGCAGCGACTGAGCGCTAATAGCGTCAAGATCGATTTCACTTTCATCGATGTCGACCGCGCCTTCCAGGCTGGAGGAGTGCGCCGGTTCTTCTTCGCCGCGCGCGCGCTGCGCCAGCATTTCCGCCCGACGATGTTTGGCGCGGTCAAAAGCCAGTCGGCGTCGTTGGATCAGCATCCAGCGGCGAATGACGTGATAGATGACCAGCAACAGGAACCAGATGGCGACCGAGGTTTCCAGTCTCGCCAGTAGCGCCTGCGCCGTGGCCAGATAACCTACCGCCGCCGCCAGAATCGCGATAAGCGGCGCGCCCATCAGCATATTCCACAGCAGGCTGTTGACCATGTTGTCGCCGTTGCCTTCTTTATCAAGATAGAGCGGGATGCCCGCTTTTTTCAGACTCAGCGTGACCAGCGCCAGCGCGCCGCATATCAGGATGAAACAAAGGCGGCCCAACGAGCCGGAAAACTCCCGATCGTTAAGATTATCAAACATGATCACTGCCATAATGAGCGGCACGATCAGCCCAATGCTCATCAGGTAGTAGCGCATCGCTTTCGCTACCCGGTTTCGCGGCCAGCCGAAATGCGCCACAAACAGGCCATTAGGGCGGGCAAAAGCGGCGCAAATCATGACTACCCACAACAGCGGTACTGTCGCCGTCACGCCATCGCCGATGGCGACGGCCAGCGGATACGGCCAGGCTTCCTGCAGACCATAGCCGAGCGTCGCCCACAAGACCGGCAGCGGCGAGGCGACCAGAATCGACCAGAACACCGTTCGCAGCGTCAGCGAGAAGTGATCCTGGGTGACTTTCCCGACGCGCGAGGCCGAGCGCTCAAGGAACCGGTTGAAGTGTTGGCGCGAATAGAGGCTAAACCCGACCAGCGCCAGCGCGCCGAATAACGGCAGTAGCGTCTCTTTGCTGGTCAGCATCATGATGCTGGCTTTACCTAACTGATTAAACGTATCTAATGAGATAAGCCGGCGTAAATCCTGAACCAAATCAACAGGCCAGGAGAGCGATAGCGGGCTAACGTCAGCGGTCCAGAACAGATAACGGTGGGTCGCTTCATTAACCTCTTTAAGCGCATCCTCCAGTTGGCTGTTGGAGACTTTCAGTTTGGTCAGCTCCAGGATTAGCGTGTCGCCGCCCTGTAACAACGAGTTGAGCAGCTCGCGCTGAGTGCGAAGCTGGGCGTCAAGAATCTGGTTTTGCTCGGCGGTCAGCGGCTGTCCATTGGCCTGACGTATTTGCCGTAGCTGCGGCTGCTTATTGAGTAACTCTTCATAGCGCATACGGTGAACGCGTAGCTGCGCCATTTCCGTATCAAGCTGCTGCGGCTTAGGCATTTCTGGCAGACGGGCGACCTGTGCGCGCAGCGCTTCGCCAAGCATGTTGGACACGCCAAGCCATTGCGACTGCTCCCGCAGCGTATTGAGCGCCTGACGCACCTGTAACGTTTGGCTGGTGGCCTGTCGCTGCTGCGAGGCGACCAGATCCATCCGCTGCGCTTGTTGATTGAGCGCCTGTGACAGCTCGCGGTTGACTTTAAATTGTTCGACAATGCCTTCCGGCAAACCGGCGCTGTTTTCCGCCAGCAGCTCAGTGCTTTCCAGCGCGCGTTCCGCTTCACGTTGGCGCAGGCTATTGAGCTGATTGCGCAGCGCCTGAAGATACGCATCCAATTGCTGACTCTGTTTTTCCGCCAGCTCGGAACGCAGACGAGCCAGTTCCTGCCGGTTGTTGGCGGACAGTTGCGCCAACTCCAGTTCGTCGACTAACGCTTTTAGTTTGGCGGACTCCGCCTGCATACTGAGATTTTGCGCCTGGCTAAGCGCGGCACTTCCGCCTGCGGTGCCGAGCCGTCGCTCAATCTCATTAAGCTGGCGGCGGGCGTCGTTTTGCTGTTGGGGAAGCTGGCTGAGCGAGTCGGCGATCTCCCTGACGCGCTCCTGCTCCTGTTGCGCCTCGCGGGTTTTATCCAGTAGCTGGCTGCTAACCTGCAAGATCTCCTGATTTAACGCTTCGGTGGACATCTCTGGCGGTACGCTGCGAGGCTCATCGCGCAGATTATTCAACTGGGCGCGCAAGGTGGCGGATAGCTTAGGGAAATTATCAATAACGTGTTGATATTGTTTCGCGCGCTCAAGCGAGCCTTTTCGCTCTTCAAGCGCGTTTAACGCAGTCTGGAGCGCCTCAACGGCTTCCGGCTGAGCGGGCTTCGCCGCTTTTGCCTGCTCCAGTTCCTGCGTGATTTGTTTGGCGTCGGGGGCCGTTGCGGCGAACGCCCCCGTGCTGAGGCACCAGGCCATCAGAAAAGCGATAATCAGGCGCACGTCAGCATTCTCTCTTGATTAGGTGTCGTCTTTTTTATTGTCAACCAGCGGGCTGGCGTCGTGTTCGGCTTTAATTTCTTCTGCCGGCAGCGGAGCAGGTTCTACCTCCGGCGCGACGAATGTTTCGGTCGACGTCGCCAGCGGTTGGCCAATTTTGGTAACGGACAGGCTTGCCAGCGACGCGATCAGATTCACTTTCCCCGGCGCAAATAAGTTGATGACCGTGGAACCCAGTTTAAAGCGCCCCATCTCCTGGCCTTTCAACAAGGCGACAGACCCTTCATGTTCGCCTTCTGGCCAGGTCCAGCGCTTGATGATGCCTTCGCGCGGCGGGGTAATGGTCCCCGCCCAGACGGTTTCGATACTGCCGACAATAGTTGCGCCGACCAGAATCTGCGCCATAGGACCGAACTCGGTATCAAACAGACAGATAACGCGCTCGTTGCGGGCAAACAGGTTGGGGACGTTTTGCGCGGTCAGATGGTTAACGGAGAACAGATCGCCCGGTACGTAGATCATTTCACGCAGGATGCCGTTGCATGGCATGTGCACGCGATGGTAGTCGCGAGGGGAGAGGTAAGTGGTCACAAACGTGCCGTTGCGGAACTTATCCGCCATCAGGTAGTTACCCGCCAGCAACGCCTCAAGGCTGTAATTATGGCCTTTGGCCTGCAAAATTTTATCTTCTTCGATACGACCCAACTGGCTTATCACGCCGTCGGCAGGCATCACCAGGATGTTAGGATCGGTATTGAGCGGACGCACGTCATCACGCAGCGGACGAACAAAGAAATCATTGAACGTACGATAGCTGGCGGTATCCGGTTTTTGCGCCTCGGTCATATCGACTTTGTAATACTTTACGAAGAGATCGATAACCAGTTTTGTCAGCCATCCTGCTCGTTTGCTTGCGCCCCAGCCCGCCAGGCGAGTGAGCCATAGTTTCGGCAGAATGTATTGTAGCGAAAGTTTAAATGAGTTTAACAAGGTAGCCTCCAGGCCATTGTTGTTCCTGAACCGGCAGTGATACCGGTATCCTGAAAAAAGGGACGATTCTAACGACGCCTGGCGTATCTGTCAGTCGTCCGTATCAGAAAAGTTTTTACGCGTTTTTACCTGCGCCATACTTTCAAGAATTCGGTGATAATTTTCGAAACGGGTTTCCGCAATAGCGCCGTTCTCTACCGCTTCGCGAATGGCGCAGCCTGGATCGGCGTCATGCTTGCAGTCCCGGTATTTGCAATGTCCCAAATAGTCATGAAATTCGACAAAGCCCTGGGTGATTTGTTCCGGCTCCAGATGCCATAAGCCGAACTCGCGCACGCCGGGGGAATCAATGACATCGCCGCCATGCGGGAAATGATACAGACGAGCAGCGGTAGTGGTATGTTGACCCAGACCGGAGACATTCGACACATCGTTCGTCAGAATCTCGTTCTGTAAGCCGAGTAGAGCGTTTAGCAGACTGGATTTTCCGACACCGGACTGCCCGGCAAAAATACTGATGCGACCGGTTAACGCCTCTTCCAGCGGTTTCAGACCATCCTGCGTATGGCTGGAGACCATCAACACGCGATAGCCGATATTGCGGTAGATATCCATCTGCTCATTAACGAAGTCCATACCTTCGTCGTCCAGCAGATCAATTTTATTGAGTACGATAAGCGGCTCAACCTGTAGGGTTTCACAGCCGACCAGATAGCGATCGATGATATTCAGCGACAGCTCCGGCAAAATCGCGGAGACGATAACGATTTGGTCAATGTTGGCGGCAATAGGCTTCACGCCGTCGTAGAAGTCCGGGCGCGTCAATACCGAGGTGCGCTCATGCACCGCTTCAACGATGCCTTTTACGTTGACGCCCTCTGCGGCGGCTTTGCCCGGACGCCAGACGACGCGATCGCCCGTCACCAGCGAACGAATAGTGCGGCGGATATTGCAGCGGTGAACCTCGCCGTCAGCAGACTCCACATCGGCATGCATACCAAAACGGCTAATGACGATACCTTCTGCAGGCTCGCCAAACAGGTTGTCATCGTAGTCGGCTTTCTCCACGGACGTTTTTAAACGACGCTGGTGATTGGCGTTCACACGGCGCTGCTGGCCTTTGGAGAGTTTATTTTTGCTCAATCGTACTGGCTCCTGGTCGCCCATAGTGGGCAAAACATCTATGATACACGCAATTGTAGATGAATATAGTCACAGTGAATGTGACCTCTGAAGGGTGGAAAATAGCATGAGTGCCGATGAAAACAACCTGATTTGGATCGATCTGGAGATGACAGGTCTGGACCCCGAGCGCGATCGCATTATTGAGATAGCCACACTGGTGACGGATGCCAGCCTGAACATTCTGGCGGAAGGGCCGACGATTGCGGTACATCAATCCGATGCGCAACTGGCGTTAATGGATGACTGGAACGTGCGCACCCATACCGGTAGCGGCCTGGTGGATCGCGTTAAGGCAAGTACGATGGGCGAACGAGACGCTGAACTGGCGACGATTGAATTTCTGAAAACGTGGGTGCCTGCGGGTAAGTCGCCGATTTGCGGTAACAGCATCGGTCAGGATCGTCGTTTTCTGTTTAAATATATGCCGGAACTGGAGGCTTATTTCCACTATCGCTATCTGGATGTCAGTACGCTCAAGGAACTGGCGCGCCGCTGGAAGCCGGAGATTCTGGCCGGCTTTACCAAGCAGGGCACGCACCAGGCGATGGATGATATTCGCGAGTCGGTGGCGGAGCTGGCTTACTACCGCGAGCATTTCATTAAGCTGTGAGGCGTAACATGCCGGATGGCAACGCCACAACGTCTCATCCGGCAGCTCTCCCCACACTGAATTACTGCGTAAACCATTTCTCCTGCATTTGCGCATATTCCGGCGACGCTTTCACCTTGTCGAGCGCGGCATTAATTTCTTGCAATAGCGCGTCGTTGCCTTTGCGTACCGCAATGCCTAACCCTTTTCCGTAGTAGTCAGGATCGCTGGCGCGTTCATCCATGATGGCGTAATCCGGATTGTTTTTTAGCCACTTACCAATCGCGGCGACATCGCCAAACACGCCCTCAAGACGGTTATTTTTCAGATCGGTAAAGGCGTTTAGATAGCTGTCATAGGCGACAGGCGTGATAGCTTGTTGTTTATCCTGCAAATAGCGCTGATGCGTTGTACCGTTTTCCAGTCCGACTTTTTTGCCTTTCAGATCGGCAAAAGTGTGATAAGCCCCTTTACGCGTGACGACTACCGCCGATAAACCTTCGTAATAGGGTTGGCTAAAGGAGACCTGCTGCTCACGTTTGGGCGTCATATCCATACCGGCGATCACCGCATCAAACTTTTTGAAGCGTAGGCTGGGGATCAGACTATCAAAGCTCTGGTTAGTGAATGAGCACTCCGCTTGCATCTCTTTGCAGACCGCGTTGGCGACATCAATATCGAAACCAACAATTTTATTATCGGCATCGACAAACTCATAGGGCGCATAGGTGGCGGAGGTGCCAAAATGTAATGTTCTGGCGGAAACGGAAGCGGCGTGAACGGAGAGGCTGGCTAACAGCATGACAATAAGTTTTTTTTTCATCTTGATCCCTGATATCAATTGGATGTTGTGGTCACCGTGCTATTCTTTTTTTGGCGCAGGATGCTATTCTGATTCTGTGCCTTTAGGCGTGGCGTGAAAAGTTTTTTGTTGCATAGCGCACGCCTTGCTCGTTTTTTGGCTTGTTTGGTGATTTAATCAGCATTCAAACAAAAATCGCGAAAAAATGCGTTCAGGGGCTTGCAGCTAAATGGATTTCTCGTATAATGCGCCTCCCGTAACGACGCAGAAATGCGAATTACGACAGCAACAAATTTGCGGGAATAGCTCAGTTGGTAGAGCACGACCTTGCCAAGGTCGGGGTCGCGAGTTCGAGTCTCGTTTCCCGCTCCAAAATTTGAAAGTACTTGTTAAGTACAGACCACCAATCGCAGGATTTCGAATTGCGACATGGCGGCAACTGAATGAGTCCTCAGGAGCTTACTGAAGTAAGTGACTCAGGCGAGTGAAGGCAGCCAACGCAGTAGCGGTTCGAAAGACGAAGATTATGCGGGAATAGCTCAGTTGGTAGAGCACGACCTTGCCAAGGTCGGGGTCGCGAGTTCGAGTCTCGTTTCCCGCTCCAAAATTTGAAAGTGCTTGTTAAGCACAGACCACCAATCGCAGGATTTCGAATTGCGACAAGGCGGCAACTGAATGAGTCCTCAGGAGCTTACTGAAGTAAGTGACTCAGGCGAGTGAAGGCAGCCAACGCAGTAGCGGTTCGAAAAACGAAGATTATGCGGGAATAGCTCAGTTGGTAGAGCACGACCTTGCCAAGGTCGGGGTCGCGAGTTCGAGTCTCGTTTCCCGCTCCAATTCTTATCTACAGTAAAACTATCCACAACGAATATCGCGTTGGGGCACGTTTTGTTCCGCTTTCGTCAGATCCTTGTAAACAGACTTATCCACAGAGCGGCCCATTACTCCTGGAATGCAAAAAATTATACCTGACGCGTAGAATTTCTATAATTTACTGAAAAATATAGAAAAAATAAGATTTCAAAACGTTGGCATTATTGACTGTTCCTTTTTTCCCTCTTGAATCGCAATGTGTTTTTATTTTTATACACAGCCTGTGAATAATTCAGGCATCGCGCACCAGCCCTTTTTCAATCACCCTGACCAGACGCTGTTTTTTCGGTAGCTGCACTTCAACGATGCAGGCGTTCCGCTTTTCAATTTGTTGCGCAATCGCCCATTCGATATGCTCATCAAGAAGTGGATGCTCACCCTTGCGACTTTCCAGCGCCGTAATGATGGCATTACTCCACGGCGCATTCCCCAGCGCGACGGCAACATTGCGCAGCCAGCGTAAATGACCAATGCGCCGAATCGCAGAACCTTCAGTGACTTTCAGAAACTGCGCTTCGCTCCAGCTAAACAACTCAAGCAAATCTGGGTTATGCAGCGCCTTGCGTGGGCTAAAATCTGCTTCGTCGGTCAACTGAGAGTAACGGTTCCACGGACAGATAAGCTGGCAGTCATCGCAGCCGTAAATACGGTTGCCTATCAGGGGGCGAAATGCTTCCGGAATAGCGCCTTCCAGCTCAATGGTGAGATAAGAAATACAGCGCCGCGCGTCCACCGTATACGGTTCGACAATCGCCCCTGTCGGGCAAATGGTCATACAGGCGACGCATTTGCCGCAACCTTCCTCGACCGGCTGGTCGACCGGCAGCGGTAAATCAATCAGCAATTCCCCCAGGAAAAAGAATGAGCCGGCCTCCCGATTAAGGATAAGTGAGTGCTTACCCGTCCAGCCAAGTCCGGCTTTTTCCGCTAATGGGCGTTCAAGAATAGGCGCAGAGTCGACAAACGGTCTAAAATTCAGCGAACCGCAGTACTGCTGGATCTGCTCGCCCAGTTTTTTAAGGCGGCTGCGTAATAGCTTGTGATAATCACGCCCCAGCGCATATCGGCTAACGTAGCCCAGCGTGGGATTCTTCAACGTACTGGCAAACGCGGCGTTGGCGGGCAGATAGTTCATGCGCACGCTGATGACACGTAGCGTACCGGGTAAGAGTTCATGAGGCCGGGCGCGCATCATACCGTGGCGCGCCATCCATGCCATCTCGCCGTGGTATTGTTTGTCCAGCCACGCCTGCAGCGCAGGTTCGGATGCGCGCAGATCGGTATCAGTAATACCGACCTGCTGAAAGCCCAGCTCCAGCCCCCACTGCTTAATATTTTGCGCTAACTGATTGAGATCGAGGGGCTTTGACATGATGGACCATAACATGAAGAAAAACCCTGTAAGTATACCACACTCCATTTGGCCCGCCGATGACATCAAACGGCTGGAACGCGATGCGGCGGATGCCTTCGGACTTACACTCTATGAATTGATGCTGCGCGCTGGCGACGCGGCATTTCGGGTAGCCCGTGACAGTTATCCTGACACCCGACACTGGCTGGTGTTGTGTGGTCATGGCAACAACGGCGGCGATGGTTACGTCGTGGCGCGACTAGCGCAAGCGGCGGGCATTAGCGTAACGTTGCTGGCGCAGGAGAGCGACAAACCGTTGCCTGAAGAAGCGGCGCAGGCGCGCGATGCCTGGCTGAATGCTGGCGGCATTATCCATGCTGCCGATATTATCTGGCCGGAAGCGACGGATCTAATTATCGACGCGCTGCTTGGCACCGGTATAGCCCAGGCGCCGCGCGACCCGGTAGCCGGTCTGATTGAACAGGCGAACGCCCATCCTGCGCCGGTTGTCGCCGTCGATATCCCGTCAGGTCTGCTGGCGCAAACGGGCGTCACGCCTGGCGCGGTGATAAGCGCCGCGCATACGGTCACGTTTATCGCCCTGAAACCAGGCCTGCTGACCGGCAAAGCGCGTGACATTACCGGCATATTGCATTATGACGCGTTGGGACTGGAAGGTTGGCTGGCGAGCCAGACGCCGCCGCTCCGGCGTTTTGACGCGACGCAGTTGGGGCAATGGTTAACGCCGCGTCGACCGACCTCGCATAAGGGCGATCATGGTCGTCTGGCGATTATCGGCGGCGACCAGGGAACAGCGGGCGCAATTCGGATGGCTGGCGAGGCGGCGCTGCGTACGGGAGCTGGGTTGGTCAGAGTACTGACCCGCGGTGAAAACATCGCGCCGTTGCTGACGGCCCGCCCGGAACTGATGGTACATGAACTCACGCCTCAGTCGCTGGAAGAGAGCCTGACCTGGGCTGACGTTGTGGTGATCGGCCCGGGGCTTGGGCAGCAGGAATGGGGCAAAAAAGCCTTACAGAAAGTAGAAAACGTCCGTAAACCTATGCTGTGGGATGCGGATGCGTTGAACCTACTGGCAATCAATCCTGATAAACGTCACAATCGCGTGATTACGCCGCATCCGGGAGAGGCGGCTCGCCTGTTAGGATGTTCTGTGGCAGAAATTGAAAGTGATCGCTTACTTTCAGCGCAGCGTCTGGTAAAACGGTACGGAGGCGTGGTCGTGTTAAAAGGCGCAGGAACGATTATCGCCGCTGAACACCACCCTCTGGCTATCATTGACGCTGGTAATGCGGGGATGGCGAGCGGCGGGATGGGCGATGTCCTGTCCGGCATCATCGGCGCATTGCTCGGACAGAAGTTTACCCCGTATGATGCGGCATGTGTGGGATGTGTGGCTCACGGCGCGGCGGCGGACTTACTGGCAGCGCGTTATGGCGCTCGCGGCATGTTGGCGACCGATCTTTTTACTACGCTGCGGCGTATTGTTAACCCTGATGTGATTGACGTAAACCATGATGAATCGAGTAATTCCGCTACCTGACGAACAGGCGACGCTAGAGCTGGGTCAACGGGTAGCCAACGCCTGCGATGGCGCGACCGTTATTTATCTGTATGGCGATTTAGGTGCCGGTAAAACGACGTTTAGCCGGGGATTTTTACAGGCGTTAGGCCATAACGGTAATGTAAAAAGCCCCACCTATACGCTGGTAGAGCCTTATGCGCTTGATAACATGATGGTATATCACTTCGACTTGTACCGTCTTGCGGACCCGGAGGAGCTGGAGTTTATGGGCATTCGCGATTATTTCGCCAACGACGCCATTTGTCTGGTGGAGTGGCCGCAACAAGGTAAAGGCGTTCTCCCCGACCCGGACGTCGAAATCCATATTGATTACCAGGCGCAGGGGCGTGAGGCTCGCGTAAGCGCGGTATCCTCATCGGGTCATTCGTTACTGGCGCGTTTAGCCGATTAGCTATATAAGGTGGCGGGATGATTTATCGCATCAAAAATGCCGTAATAGCAGCCTTAATCCTGCTGTGCGCGCAGGCGGGCGCCGCCAGTCTCTCTGATATTCAGGTGTCCAACGGCGAGCAGCAGGCGCGCATTACGCTGAGTTTTATCGGCGATCCGGAATATGCTTACTCACAGGACGGTAAACGTACCGTGGCGCTGGATATCAGGCAGACCGGCGTGATTCAGGGGTTACCGCTTCAGTTTAGCGGTAACAATCTGGTCAAAACGATCCGTGCCGGAACGCCGAAAGATGCGCAATCTTTACGGTTGCTTGTCGATCTGACGGAAAATGGTAAAACCGAGGCGGTGAAGCGGCAAAACGGCGGCAACTATACGGTCATTTTCACCATTAATGCCGATGTTCCGCCGCCGCCACCGCCTGTCGTCGCGAAACGGGTTGAAAGCGCGCCCCGCCCGACGGAGCCGGCCCGTAATCCGTTTAAATCTTCTGATGATCGCCTGACCGGCGTGACCAGCAGCAATACTGTTACGCGGCCTGCGGCGCGCGCGTCGGCAGGCGCTGGCGATAAAGTGGTGATTGCTATTGATGCCGGACATGGAGGCCAGGACCCCGGCGCAATAGGCCCGGGCGGTACGCGCGAGAAAAATGTCACCATCGCCATCGCGCGTAAGTTACGCACATTGCTGAATAACGATCCGATGTTTAAAGGCGTGCTGACGCGTGACGGCGACTATTTTATTTCGGTGATGGGGCGGTCTGACGTGGCGCGTAAGCAAAACGCCAACTTCCTTGTCTCTATTCATGCGGATGCCGCGCCAAATCGCGACGCCACCGGCGCCTCCGTCTGGGTATTGTCCAATCGTCGCGCGAACAGCGAAATGGCAAACTGGCTTGAGCAGCATGAGAAGCAATCCGAACTGTTAGGCGGCGCTGGCGATGTGCTGGCGAACAGTCAGTCAGACCCTTACCTGAGCCAGGCGGTACTGGATTTGCAATTCGGTCATTCGCAGCGGGTAGGGTATGATGTGGCGACGAACGTACTAAGCCAACTCGACGGCGTGGGGTCGCTGCATAAACGTCGCCCGGAACACGCGAGCCTGGGCGTGTTGCGTTCGCCGGATATCCCGTCCATTTTGGTGGAGACGGGCTTTATCAGTAATCACGGCGAAGAGCGATTGTTGGCGAGCGACCGCTATCAGCAGCAGATTGCTGACGCTATATATCGGGGGTTGCGTAAGTACTTTGCAGCGCATCCGATTCAGTCTGCGCCGCAGGGCGGCCCAGGCCAGACGGCCAGTACCAACCAGCCTGGCGCCATAACCGCCGCGAATTAAGGAGATTTCATGCCGATTCAGGTTCTGCCGCCGCAGCTTGCGAACCAAATCGCCGCTGGCGAAGTGGTGGAACGCCCTGCGTCGGTTGTTAAAGAGCTGGTAGAGAATAGTCTGGATGCAGGCGCCACCCGCGTTGATATCGACATCGAGCGTGGCGGCGCGAAGCTTATTCGTATTCGCGACAATGGCTGCGGCATTAAAAAAGAGGAACTGGCGCTGGCGCTGGCCCGTCATGCCACCAGTAAGATCGCCTCGCTTGACGATCTGGAAGCGATTATCAGTCTGGGATTTCGCGGCGAAGCGCTGGCGAGTATCAGTTCGGTCTCGCGTTTGACGCTAACGTCGCGTACGGCGGAGCAGGCGGAAGCCTGGCAGGCGTATGCGGAAGGGCGTGACATGGACGTGACGGTAAAACCCGCCGCGCACCCGGTCGGCACCACCCTGGAAGTTCTGGATCTCTTTTATAATACGCCCGCCCGGCGCAAATTCATGCGTACTGAAAAAACGGAATTTAATCACATCGATGAAATCATCCGTCGTATTGCATTGGCCCGTTTTGACGTCACGCTTAACCTGTCGCACAACGGCAAATTGGTACGGCAGTATCGCGCTGTCGCAAAGGACGGGCAAAAAGAGCGCCGGTTAGGCGCCATCTGCGGCACGCCGTTTCTCGAACAGGCACTGGCGATCGAGTGGCAGCATGGCGATCTGACCCTGCGCGGCTGGGTCGCCGATCCGAATCACACCACCACGGCGTTAACGGAGATCCAGTACTGCTATGTGAATGGCCGCATGATGCGCGACCGCTTGATCAACCATGCCATTCGTCAGGCCTGTGAAGATAAACTGGGCGCGGACCAACAGCCTGCGTTTGTGTTGTATCTGGAGATTGACCCGCATCAGGTGGATGTCAATGTTCATCCCGCCAAGCACGAAGTGCGTTTTCATCAATCCCGGCTGGTGCACGACTTCATCTATCAAGGGGTGCTGAGCGTTCTACAACAGCAGACGGAAACGACGCTGCCGCTGGAGGAGATTGCGCCAGCGCCGCGGCATGTCCCGGAAAACCGTATCGCCGCCGGGCGCAACCATTTTGCTGTACCCGCCGAGCCAACTGCGGCGCGCGAGCCCGCGACACCGCGTTATTCCGGCGGCGCATCGGGCGGTAACGGCGGGCGTCAGACCGCTGGTGGTTGGCCGCACGCGCAGCCAGGTTATCAGAAGCAGCAGGGCGAGGTTTATCGCGCGCTTTTACAGACGCCGGCGACGAGCCCCGCGCCGGAGCCGGTTGCGCCTGCGCTTGATGGACATAGCCAGAGTTTCGGTCGCGTACTGACAATAGTCGGCGGTGACTGCGCGTTGCTGGAACACGCGGGGACTATCCAGCTCTTGTCGCTGCCGGTTGCGGAGCGTTGGCTGCGTCAGGCGCAGCTTACACCGGGTCAAAGTCCGGTTTGCGCGCAGCCGTTGCTGATTCCGCTGCGTTTAAAAGTGAGCGCCGATGAAAAAGCCGCGCTGCAACAAGCCCAATCTTTGTTGGGAGAATTGGGTATTGAATTTCAGTCAGATGCGCAGTATGTGACCATTCGGGCGGTGCCTTTACCCTTACGACAACAAAATTTACAAATCTTGATTCCTGAACTGATAGGCTACCTGGCGCAACAGACCACATTTGCAACGGTCAATATTGCACAATGGATAGCGCGTAATGTGCAGAGCGAACATCCGCAGTGGTCGATGGCGCAGGCCATATCGCTGCTGGCGGATGTTGAGCGGCTATGTCCGCAGCTGGTAAAAGCGCCGCCGGGTGGCCTGTTACAACCTGTTGATTTACATTCGGCGATGAACGCCCTGAAGCATGAATGATGTAAGCAAGGCGAGCCTGCCTAAGGCGATATTTTTGATGGGGCCGACGGCCTCCGGCAAAACGGCGCTGGCGATAGAACTGCGTAAAGTTTTGCCAGTAGAGTTGATAAGCGTTGATTCCGCCCTCATTTATCGGGGAATGGATATTGGCACGGCTAAGCCGAATGCCGATGAGCTGAAAGCGGCGCCGCATCGACTGCTGGATATACGCGACCCGTCGCAGGCGTATTCGGCGGCGGATTTTCGCCGCGACGCGTTAGCGCAAATGTCGGAGATCACCGCTGCGGGGCGTATCCCGCTGTTAGTGGGCGGCACCATGCTGTATTTTAAGGCATTGCTGGAAGGGTTATCGCCGCTGCCTTCAGCAGATCCGGAAGTCAGATCCCGGATAGAGCAGCAAGCAGCGGAGCTTGGATGGGAGGCGTTGCATCAGCAACTTCAGGAGATAGATCCGGTTGCCGCCGCGCGAATTCATCCAAATGATCCGCAAAGACTTTCCCGGGCACTGGAAGTTTTTTTCATTTCGGGTAAAACTTTAACGGAGCTAACGCAAACGTCAGGAGACGCGCTACCGTACCAGGTGCATCAGTTCGCTATCGCCCCGGCGAGCCGTGAACTGCTCCATCAGCGCATTGAACTGCGTTTTCATCAGATGTTGGCTTCAGGTTTTGAAGCAGAAGTCCGGGCGCTTTTTGCCCGAGGAGATTTGCATACGGACTTGCCTTCCATCCGTTGTGTGGGATACCGCCAGATGTGGTCATACATTGAGGGCGAAATCTCATATGATGAAATGGTTTATAGAGGTGTTTGCGCCACGAGACAGTTGGCGAAGCGCCAGATGACCTGGTTGCGCGGTTGGGAAGGGGTGCGCTGGCTTGACAGTGAGAATCCCGATCGGACGCGAAAAGAAGTATTACAGGTTGTTGGTGCTATCGCAGACTGAATGTGTACAATTGAGACGTATCGTGCGCAATTTTTCAGAATCGAAAGGTTCAAAGTACAAATAAGCATATAAGGAAAAGAGAATGGCTAAGGGGCAATCTTTACAAGATCCGTTCCTGAACGCATTGCGTCGGGAACGTGTTCCAGTTTCTATTTATTTGGTGAATGGTATTAAGCTGCAAGGTCAAATCGAGTCCTTTGATCAGTTCGTGATCCTGTTGAAGAACACGGTCAGCCAGATGGTTTATAAGCACGCGATTTCTACTGTTGTCCCGTCTCGCCCGGTTTCCCATCACAGCAACAATGCCGGTGGCGGCGCCAGCAATAACTACCATCACGGTAGCAACGCGCAGGGTTCTACTGCGCAACAGGACAGCGAAGAGACTGAATAAGTTTACGCGCTGTTTATCCATGTCGGGGGCGTCGGATAATCGCCCCCGCTGGTTATTAAGAGGGTTTACGCTTGTTTGACCGTTATGATGCCGGTGAGCAGGCGGTACTGGTACACATCTATTTTTCGCAAGACAAAGATATGGAAGACCTCCAGGAGTTTGAATCTCTGGTCTCTTCCGCCGGTGTCGAAGCAATGCAGGTGATTACCGGTAGCCGTAAAGCACCGCACCCGAAGTACTTTGTAGGTGAAGGTAAGGCAGTTGAAATTGCGGAAGCCGTGAAAGCGACTGGCGCAGCGGTCGTATTGTTTGATCATGCATTGAGTCCAGCCCAGGAGCGAAACCTGGAGCGTTTGTGCGAGTGCCGGGTTATCGATCGCACCGGTCTTATCTTAGATATTTTTGCCCAACGTGCGCGTACCCATGAAGGTAAGTTGCAGGTTGAGCTGGCGCAGCTACGCCATCTGGCTACGCGTCTGGTGCGTGGCTGGACCCACCTTGAACGTCAGAAAGGCGGGATTGGTTTGCGCGGTCCGGGTGAAACCCAGCTCGAAACCGACCGTCGTTTACTGCGTAATCGCATTGTGCAGATTCAGTCGCGCCTGGAGAAAGTTGAGAAGCAACGTGAGCAGGGGCGGCAGTCGCGCATCAAGGCCGACGTTCCGACGGTATCGCTGGTGGGCTATACCAACGCCGGAAAATCCACCCTTTTTAATCAGATCACTGAAGCGCGGGTCTATGCGGCAGATCAGCTATTTGCGACGCTGGACCCCACGTTACGTCGTATTGATGTAGCGGATGTCGGTGAAACCGTTCTGGCGGATACGGTAGGCTTTATCCGCCATTTACCGCACGATCTGGTGGCTGCCTTTAAAGCTACTCTGCAGGAGACGCGTCAGGCGACGCTGCTGCTGCATGTGGTCGATGCGGCGGATGTTCGTGTGCAGGAAAACATCGAGGCGGTAAACACCGTTCTTGAAGAGATTGACGCTCACGAAATACCCACCTTAATGGTGATGAACAAAATCGATATGCTGGACGACTTTGAACCGCGTATCGACAGAGATGAAGAGAATAAACCCATCCGCGTTTGGCTTTCAGCGCAAAGCGGCGTGGGAATACGACAGCTTTTTCAGGCTTTGACGGAGCGTCTTTCCGGCGAGGTGGCGCAGCATACGCTGCGTTTGCCGCCGCAGGAAGGGCGTCTGAGAAGCCGGTTTTATCAGCTTCAGGCAATAGAAAAAGAGTGGATGGAGGAAGACGGTAGCGTCAGTCTGCAGGTACGAATGCCGATTGTCGACTGGCGTCGCCTCTGTAAACAAGAACCGGCGTTGATCGAATACGTGATCTAGACGCGAAGTCATTCAGGTCGTATTGAAGCGGTAGCTGAGAGAATTTCAGGAGCTCACAACGAAGTGACCTGGGGTAAAAAAGCCGCCACTCAAGGCGTAGCCTGAAAGATGATGTCTGTAACGGCGGTTCGTCTGAAGCATGGAGTAATTTCGCCTTATCCTCTGAGGTCGAAAGACAACGGGGATCACCGCATAACAAATATGGAGCACAAAAATGGCGTGGAATCAGCCCGGTAATAACGGACAGGACCGCGACCCGTGGGGAAGCAGCAAACCTGGCAGCAACTCTGGGGGAAATGGAAACAAAGGTGGCCGCGATCAGGGACCTCCCGATCTGGATGATATCTTCCGTAAGCTGAGTAAAAAACTCGGTGGTTTTGGGGGCGGTAAAGGCACCGGTTCCGGCGGCGGTAGCTCATCGCAAGGCCCGCGTCCGCAACTGGGAGGCCGTATTGTCGCCATCGCCGCGGCGGCAGTCGTCATTATCTGGGCGGCCAGCGGTTTTTATACCATTAAAGAAGCCGAGCGCGGCGTTGTGACGCGTTTTGGTAAATTCAGCCATCTGGTAGAGCCAGGTCTGAACTGGAAGCCGACATTTATTGACGACGTCACGCCGGTGAACGTCGAAGCGGTGCGCGAACTGGCGGCGTCAGGCGTGATGCTGACGTCTGATGAAAACGTCGTGCGCGTTGAAATGAACGTGCAATACCGCGTCACCGATCCGCAGAAATATCTGTTTAGCGTGACCAGCCCGGACGATAGCCTGCGTCAGGCCACCGACAGCGCGCTGCGTGGCGTCATTGGTAAATACACGATGGATCGCATCCTGACCGAAGGTCGTACCGTTATTCGTAGCGATACCCAACGCGAGCTGGAAGAGACTATCAAACCGTACAACATGGGGATTACCCTGCTGGACGTGAACTTCCAGGCTGCGCGCCCGCCGGAAGAGGTGAAAGCCGCCTTTGACGACGCGATTGCCGCACGTGAAAACGAGCAGCAGTACATTCGTGAAGCGGAAGCGTATACCAACGAAGTTCAGCCGCGCGCCAACGGTCAGGCACAGCGTATTCTGGAAGAGGCACGCGCCTATAAAACCCAGACTATCCTGGAAGCGCAGGGTGAAGTCGCCCGGTTTGCGAAGATTTTGCCGGAATATAAAGCCGCGCCGCAGATTACGCGCGAGCGTCTGTATATTGAAACGATGGAAAAAGTGCTGAGCCATACCCGTAAAGTACTGGTTAACGACAAGAGCGGTAATTTAATGGTGCTGCCGTTAGATCAGATGCTGAAAGGCGGGAATGCGCCGGCGGCAAAGAGCGACAATAGCGCCAGCAACCTGCTGCGCCTGCCGCCGTCCACAAAGTCTAACGCCAGCGGAGCAAGCAACACGTCGTCCTCAAATCAGGGCGATATTATGGACCAACGCCGCGCGAATGCGCAGCGTAACGACTACCAGCGTCAGGGGGAATAACGATGCGTAAGTCAGTTATTGCGATTATCATCATCGTGCTGGTAGTGCTCTACATGTCCGTCTTTGTGGTCAAAGAGGGCGAGCGCGGCATTACGCTGCGTTTTGGTAAAGTTCTGCGTGACGATGAGAACAAACCGCTGGTTTACGCGCCGGGTCTGCACTTTAAGATCCCGTTTATTGAATCAGTGAAAATGCTTGATGCGCGTATCCAGACGATGGATAACCAGGCCGATCGCTTTGTGACTAAAGAGAAGAAAGACCTGATTGTCGACTCCTACATCAAATGGCGTATCAGCGACTTTAGCCGTTACTATCTGGCGACCGGCGGCGGCGATATTTCGCAAGCCGAAGTGCTGTTAAAACGTAAATTCTCGGACCGTTTGCGTTCTGAGATTGGTCGCCTGGACGTAAAAGACATCGTGACCGATTCTCGTGGTCGTCTGACTCTGGAAGTGCGCGACGCGCTGAACTCCGGTTCAGCCGGTACCGATGATGAAGTGGCGACCCCGGCGGCGGATGACGCGATTGCCGAAGCGGCGGAACGCGTCACGGCGGAAACCAAAGGTAAAGTACCGGTCATCAACCCGAACAGTATGGCGGCGTTGGGTATCGAAGTGGTCGATGTGCGTATTAAGCAGATCAACCTGCCGACCGAGGTTTCTGAGGCGATTTACAACCGTATGCGCGCCGAGCGTGAAGCGGTCGCGCGTCGTCATCGCTCACAAGGTCAGGAAGAAGCGGAAAAACTGCGTGCGGCTGCTGACTATGAGGTGACGAAAACTCTGGCGGAAGCCGAGCGTCAGGGGCGTATCATGCGTGGTGAAGGTGATGCTGAAGCCGCGAAGCTGTTTGCCGACGCGTTCAGTCAGGACCCTGATTTCTACGCGTTCATTCGTAGTCTGCGCGCTTACGAGAAGAGCTTCGAAGGTAATCAGGACGTGATGGTACTGAGCCCGGACAGCGATTTCTTCCGCTACATGAAGACACCGAGTTCGACGACACGCTAAAATAGCGTCAGCGGTTTTAGACCAGCAAAACCACCGCATCCAAAGGATGCCGGTGGTTTTCTTTTATAAGGGTGATAAATGAATTCAACAATCTGGTTGGCGCTTGCTCTGGTATTAGTCCTCGAAGGGCTGGGACCGATGCTGTATCCCGGCGCATGGAAAAAAATGGTTTCTGCACTGGCGCAACTGCCGGAAAATGTTTTACGACGTTTTGGCGGCGGACTTGTGGTCGCGGGAGTTGTGGTCTACTACATGTTGAGGAAAACGATTGGCTGAGCAAAAAGTGGTCGGATTTGCCGCAGATTGAGTGCAAAAAGTGCTGTATATCTGAAAAAGCGATGGTAGAATCCATTTTTAAGCAAACGGTGATTTTGAAAAATGGGTAACAACGTCGTCGTACTGGGCACCCAATGGGGTGACGAAGGTAAAGGAAAGATCGTCGATCTTCTGACTGAACGGGCTAAATATGTTGTACGCTACCAGGGCGGTCACAACGCAGGCCATACTCTCGTAATCAACGGTGAAAAAACCGTTCTCCATCTTATTCCATCAGGTATTCTTCGCGAGAATGTAACCAGCATCATCGGTAACGGTGTTGTGCTGTCTCCGAGCGCGCTGATGAAAGAGATGAAAGAACTGGAAGACCGTGGCATCCCCGTTCGTGAGCGTCTGCTGCTGTCTGAAGCCTGTCCGCTGATCCTTGATTATCACGTTGCGCTGGATAACGCGCGTGAGAAAGCGCGTGGCGCGAAAGCGATCGGCACCACCGGTCGTGGAATCGGGCCTGCTTATGAAGATAAAGTGGCACGTCGCGGTCTGCGTGTTGGTGACCTTTTCGACAAAGAAACCTTCGCTGAAAAACTGAAAGAAGTGATGGAATATCACAACTTCCAGTTGGTTAACTACTACAAAGCTGAAGCGGTTGATTACCAGAAAGTTCTGGATGATACGATGGCTGTTGCCGACATCCTGACTTCTATGGTTGTTGACGTTTCGGACCTGCTCGACCAGGCGCGTCAGCGTGGCGATTTCGTCATGTTTGAAGGTGCGCAGGGTACCCTGCTGGATATCGACCACGGTACTTATCCGTATGTAACTTCTTCTAACACCACTGCAGGTGGCGTGGCGACCGGTTCCGGCCTGGGCCCGCGTTATGTTGATTACGTTCTGGGTATCCTCAAAGCTTACTCCACTCGTGTAGGTGCAGGTCCGTTCCCGACTGAGCTGTTTGATGAAACCGGCGAGTTCCTCTGCAAGCAGGGTAACGAATACGGCGCCACTACCGGTCGTCGTCGTCGTACCGGCTGGCTGGACACCGTTGCCGTTCGTCGTGCGGTACAGCTGAACTCCCTGTCTGGCTTCTGCCTGACCAAACTGGATGTGCTGGATGGCCTGAAAGAGGTGAAACTCTGCGTGGCTTACCGTATGCCGGATGGTCGCGAAGTGACTACCACTCCGCTGGCAGCTGACGACTGGAAAGGTGTAGAGCCGATTTACGAAACCATGCCGGGCTGGTCTGAATCCACCTTCGGTGTGAAAGATCGTAGCGGTCTGCCGCAGGCGGCGCTGAACTACATCAAACGTATCGAAGAACTGACCGGCGTGCCGATTGATATTATTTCTACCGGCCCCGATCGTACTGAGACGATGATTCTGCGCGACCCGTTCGACGCGTAATTGATGGATGATGCCCGGTAACGCTACGCTTACCGGGTCTATGATGAGTACGCATTTGTTGGCCGGATAAGATGCTTTGCATCATCCTTCGGCTCAAATGCGTCATTGTTCCCCGCTTTTTTCCTTCCTGAACCGAAATAAATTAGCAGCCTGACAGGTGGCTGGTTTATCATCAATACAGATAAGTTATATCCCGTTTTCCCTTTTCCTGAGGTTGATGTGCAGTTAACGAGTTTCACCGATTACGGCTTACGTGCGCTAATCTATATGGCGTCGTTACCAGATGGACGAATGACCAGTATTTCTGAGGTGACAGAAGTCTACGGCGTGTCCCGTAATCATATGGTCAAAATTATCAATCAGCTTAGCCGTGCGGGCTTTGTCACTGCCGTTCGGGGAAAAAATGGCGGTATCCGCCTGGGTAAACCGGCTAATACTATTTGTATTGGCGATGTGGTGCGTGAGCTGGAACCCTTATCACTGGTCAACTGTAGCAGCGAGTTTTGCCACATCACCCCTGCCTGTCGTCTGAAACAGGCGCTTTCTAAGGCCGTGCAGAGTTTTCTCAAGGAGCTGGATAACTACACGCTTGCCGATTTGGTTGAAGAGAATCAACCGCTTTATAAATTATTACTGGTGGAGTGAAGTAAACTTCATTAGAGATGACAATGGAGGAACCTCAATGTCACAAGATCCTTTCCAGGAACGCGAAGCAGAAAAATACGCGAATCCTATCCCGAGCCGGGAATTTATCCTCGAACATTTAACGAAACGTGAAAAACCGGCCAGTCGCGAAGAACTGGCCGTAGAACTGAATATTGAAGGCGAAGAGCAGCTTGAAGCCTTGCGTCGCCGCCTGCGCGCGATGGAGCGCGACGGACAACTGGTCTTTACCCGCCGCCAGTGCTATGCGCTGCCGGAACGCCTCGACCTGGTGAAAGGCACCGTGATCGGTCATCGTGACGGTTACGGTTTCTTACGTGTCGAAGGCCGCAAAGACGATCTGTACCTTTCCAGCGAGCAGATGAAAACCTGTATTCATGGCGATCAGGTGCTGGCGCAGCCGCTGGGCGCCGATCGTAAAGGTCGCCGCGAAGCGCGTATCGTCCGTGTACTGGTACCGAAAACCAGTCAGATAGTCGGGCGTTATTTCACCGATGCGGGCGTCGGCTTTGTCGTGCCGGACGACAGCCGTCTCAGCTTCGACATTCTTATCCCGCCAGAAGACGTCATGGGCGCGCGGATGGGGTTCGTGGTCGTGGTTGAACTGACCCAACGTCCAACTCGCCGTACTAAAGCGGTAGGGAAAATCGTCGAAGTGCTGGGCGACAATATGGGCACCGGTATGGCGGTTGATATGGCGCTGCGTACCCATGAAATACCTTACATCTGGCCGCAGGCGGTAGAGCAGCAGGTCGCCGGGCTGAAAGAAGAGGTGCCGGAAGAGGCGAAAGTCGGTCGTATCGATCTGCGCGATTTGCCGCTGGTCACGATTGATGGCGAAGATGCCCGTGACTTTGACGACGCGGTTTACTGTGAGAAAAAACGCGGCGGCGGTTGGCGTTTGTGGGTCGCTATTGCTGACGTGAGCTATTATGTACGGCCGCCAACGCCGCTGGATCGCGAGGCGCGCAATCGCGGTACGTCGGTTTACTTCCCGTCACAGGTTGTCCCAATGTTGCCGGAGGTGCTCTCCAACGGCCTGTGTTCGCTAAACCCGCAGGTTGACAGGCTGTGTATGGTCTGTGAAATGACCATCTCGGCGAAAGGTCGGCTGACCGGCTACAAATTCTATGAAGCGGTGATGAGCTCCCATGCGCGTCTGACCTATACCAAAGTCTGGCATATGCTGCAGGGCGATCAGGATCTGCGTGAACAATATGCGCCGCTGGTGAAGCATATTGAAGAGCTGCACAACCTTTACAAAGTGCTGGATAAAGCGCGTGAAGAGCGCGGGGGGATCTCGTTTGAGAGCGAAGAGGCGAAGTTTATCTTTAACGCCGATCGTCGCATTGAGCGTATCGAACAGACCCAGCGTAATGACGCGCATAAGCTTATCGAAGAGTGCATGATCATGGCGAATATCTCGGCGGCGCGCTTTGTCGAAAAAGCTAAAGAGCCGGCGCTGTTCCGTATTCATGATAAGCCCACCACCGAAGCGATCACCTCATTCCGCTCCGTACTGGCGGAGCTGGGGTTGGAGCTGCCGGGCGGAAATAAACCGGAACCGCGCGATTATGCCGAACTGCTTGAATCGATTGCCGACCGGCCGGACGCCGAAATGCTGCAAACTATGCTGCTGCGTTCAATGAAGCAGGCGATTTACGATCCGGAAAACCGCGGGCACTTTGGCCTGGCGTTGCAGTCTTATGCACACTTTACCTCGCCGATTCGCCGCTATCCGGATCTTTCTTTGCACCGCGCCATTAAGTACCTGCTGGCGAAAGAGCAAGGGAATAAGGGCAACACCACAGAAACGGGCGGTTATCACTACTCGATGGAAGAGATGTTGCAGCTCGGCCAGCACTGTTCGATGGCGGAACGCCGCGCTGATGAAGCGACGCGTGATGTCTCCGACTGGCTGAAATGTGACTTTATGCTGGATCAGGTAGGCAACGTCTTTAAGGGCGTGATTGCCAGCGTCACCGGTTTCGGCTTCTTTGTCCGTCTTGATGAACTGTTTATCGATGGGCTGGTACACGTTTCCTCACTGGATAACGATTACTATCGCTTCGATCAGGTAGGGCAACGTCTGATTGGCGAGTCCGGCGGGCAGACATATCGCCTGGGCGACCGGGTCGAGGTACGCGTCGAAGCGGTGAATATGGACGAACGGAAAATTGACTTTAGCCTGATCTCCAGCGAGCGCGCACCGCGTAACGTCGGCAAAACGGCGCGTGAAAAAGCGAAAAAAGGTGAAAGTAAAAACGCCGGTAAACGTCGTCAGGTAGGTAAAAAAGTTAACTTCGAGCCTGATAGCGCCTTCCGCGGCGAGAAAAAAGCGAAGCCGAAAGCAGCGAAAAAAGACGCGAGAAAAGCAAAAAAGCCATCGGCTAAAACGCAGAAAATAGCCGTAGCGACCAAAGCGAAGCGTGCGGCGAAGAAAAAAGCGGCAGAGTGAGCAATACCCTCTTCAAACAGAAGAGGGTGAATTATCTGTAGGCCGGGCAAGCGTAGCGCCCCCGGCAAAACGTAAACAATGAGTACATTAATGAGCGAAATGATTTACGGCATCCACGCAGTGCAGGCCCTGCTGGAGCGCGCCCCTGAACGTTTTCAGGAAGTCTTTATTTTAAAAGGCCGTGAAGATAAACGTCTGTTGCCGCTGATTCACGCCCTTGAGTCCCAGGGCGTGGTTATCCAGCTGGCAAACCGCCAATATCTCGACGAGAAAAGCGACGGTGCCGTGCATCAGGGCATTATCGCTCGCGTGAAACCAGGCCGGCAGTATCAGGAAAACGATCTGCCGGATCTGATCGCATTACACGATCGCCCTTTTTTGTTGATCCTCGATGGCGTCACCGATCCGCATAATCTTGGCGCCTGTCTGCGCAGCGCCGATGCCGCAGGCGTACATGCGGTAATCGTGCCGAAAGACCGCTCCGCGCAACTTAACGCGACGGCGAAGAAAGTCGCCTGCGGCGCAGCGGAAAGCGTGCCGTTGATCCGCGTCACCAACCTGGCGCGCACGATGCGCATGTTGCAGGAAGAGAATATCTGGATTGTCGGGACGGCGGGCGAGGCTGACCATACGCTGTATCAGAGCAAAATGCTTGGCCGCATGGCGCTGGTCATGGGCGCAGAAGGTGAAGGTATGCGTCGTCTGACCCGTGAGCACTGCGATGAGCTGATCAGCATTCCTATGGCCGGTAGCGTGTCGTCGCTGAATGTCTCTGTTGCGACCGGGGTTTGTCTGTTTGAAGCCGTTCGCCAGCGCACCTGACGCTAATAGTATTTTTTAAGAAAATAACCATCCATAATCGGATGGTTTTTTTTTATCTTTGGCTGGTAATATAAAAAGCAAAACCTACCCTGTAATTTCTTTTATTTATAAAAATGAGATAGAGATAAAAATATGGCATGGACTCCACGGACGCTGGCGGATGCATTAAACAACATCGCCGAATTATATATTGATATAGAAAATAATGAATCTTCATTAATAATAAAAATGAATGATTATGGTGATTTACCACTGACGGTTTTATTTACCTCGCAACAAATAGTTATCGAGACTTATATATGTCCGGTAAATACGATTAAAGATACCGCGGAATTTAATCTTTTCTTACTGAGAAATCAGAAGGTTTTACCGCTGTCTTCGGTCGGTATTACCCAGGTAAAACAGGAGGAATATTATGTCGCTTTTGGCGCGTTGTCGTTAAATTCGTCGCTTGCCGACGTGACGCTGGAAATCACCACGCTTGTAGAAAATGCGTTGGATATCGCTGAAATAACACAAGTCTATTCACAGGAATAATACAGGCGGCTTACATGGGAATTTTAAAAAGTTTGTTCACGTTAGGTAAATCATTCGTTGCTCAGGCAGAAGAAGCCATTGATGAAGCACAGGGTGTACGTATGCTGGAGCAGCATATTCGCGACGCAAAAGCCGAGCTGGATAAAGCGGGTAAATCCAGAGTGGATTTATTGGCGCGAGTGAAGCTAAGTCATGACAAGCTGAATGATTTACGTGAGCGTAAAGCCAGCCTTGAAACGCGGGCGTTGGCGGCAATGAGTAAGAATGTCGACGCCGCTTTACTCAACGAAGTGGCGGAAGAGATAGCCCGTCTGGAAAATGCCATTCTTGCCGAAGAACAGGTGCTGACTAATCTGGAAGCCTCTCGCGATGCGGTGGAAAAGGCAGTAACGGCGACAGGCCAGCGGATTGCGCAGTTTGAGCAGCAACTTGAAGTGGTTAAGGCGACAGAAGCCATGCAGCGCGCGCAGCAGGCGGTGACGACCTCGACCGTCGGAGCCGCGTCGAATGTGTCTACGGCGGCGGAGTCGCTTAAACGTTTACAAACGCGGCAGGCTGAGCGCCAGGCCCGGCTGGATGCCGCCGCGCAGCTGGAAAAAGTCGCCGATGGACGCGACCTGGACGAAAAACTGGCGCAGGCCGGTATTGGCGCAACCAACAAAAGCTGCGCCCAGGATGTGCTGGCGCGCTTGCAGCGTCAACAAGGCGAGTAATGCTCTTTACGTGGGTGGTCAAAACCTGCCAGCGGCATTTTTCCAGACTGACCTGGCTTGTTTATCGGGCAGTATCTGCTTTGTTATCGGTAGCGCGAAAGCGCGCTACCGTGCTGAGCTTCGTCGCTTTCATACGAGACGGCACATGAATGCGCGATCTCAAATGGCATTATGCTCAACGACAATCGCATTCTGGCTGAAGAGGTCGCATGGCAAGAGATAGAGGTCCCCTATGATGCAATTTTTTCAGCGTTTGCTCGGTAAAACAAGCGCGCCAGCGCCGATTCGCGGACCATTAGGATTACATCTTAACGCCGGTTTCACGCTGGATACGCTGGCATTCCGGCTACTGGAGTCGTCGTTGCTGGTGGAGCTACCGGGTGAAAAATACACTGTCGCGGCAGCGAGTCGCATAGATTTAGGCGGCGGTAGTCAGATTTTTCGCTACTACACCTCTGGCGATGAGTTTCTACAAATTAACACCACTGGCGGCACGGATGTTGACGACATTGATGACATCAAACTTTTTGTATATGAGGAAAGTTTCGGTATTAACGAGGAACGTCACTGGCGTTCAGCCATTGCGCCAGCGGCAATAGGGCCGATGACGCTCAACTGGCAAGAACGGCGCTGGCAGCGCTTTTTTAACCATGAAGAGCCGGGCAATATTGAACCTGTCTATATGCTGGAAAAGGTTGAAAATCAGCAGCCAGAGAAATGGGACGTTCACAATTTTACGATGGGCTTCCAGCGCCAGGTGACGGACGACGCCTGGGAGTATCTTTTATTGAACGGGGAAGAATCATTTAACGAGCGCGGTGAGCCTGAATGGGTGTTTTCACGCGCCCTCGGCGTGGATATCCCGCTCACTTCACTGACGGTTATTGGTTAAGCACATACAGGGAAATTATGCATATACTGGACGCATTACTGGCTTTCTGCGCCTATTTTTTTATTGGCGCGGCAATGGTCATTGCATTTCTTTTTATTTACTCAAAGATAACGCCGCATAATGAATGGCAGTTGATAAAAAATAACAATACTGCGGCATCGCTGGCCTTTAGCGGTACGTTGCTGGGCTATGTCATCCCCTTATCCAGCGCGGCGATAAACTCGGTCAGCATCCCGGACTATTTTGCCTGGGGCGGCATTGCGCTGGTGATTCAACTGCTGATTTATGGCTGCGTAAGGTTATACATGCCTACGCTGAGCGAAAAAATTATTCATCACAACGTGGCGGCGGGGCTATTTATGGGAACCGCAGCGCTGGCTGGCGGTATTTTTAACGCTGCCTGTATGACATGGTAACGGAAGATCATGGCAAAAAAACGAAAATCCAGAAGAACATCCGGCGTAGGCCATTCGGCAATAAGACGGATAGCCGAACCGGTTAATCCCTTTGAGCGGCAACGAAATCGCTACACGCCAAAATGCCTGACGCTGGCGATTATGGGCGGAGCGGCCTTTTTTCTCCTGAAAGGGTGCGGTGATGGCGGCAATACTGACAACGACGGCGATGGGACGTTTTACGCCACGGTGAACGACTGTATCGACGATGGCAATAGCGCCAGCGTTTGCGCTGACGGCTGGAATAACGCGAAAACAGAATTTTACGCGAATGTGCCTAAGCAATTGACGCAGGAGAGCTGTCAGTCGCAGTTTGGCGCTTGCTACTTTGATAGCATCGATCGGAGTTGGGTTCCGGTATTAAGCGGCTTTTTGCTCAGCCGCGCGATTCGCCAGAACCGTGACGAACAATACATCTATAGCAGCGGCGGTTCATCCTACGCCTCCCGTCCCGTTTGGCGCACTACGTCCGGCGACTATGCGTGGCGCAGCGGCACAGGGAAAAGCGATACCGCGACCAGCCCTGGTTATACGACACGGAAAGCGTCCACCGTCTCCCGCGGCGGCTATGGCCGTTCTTCCAGCGCCCGCGGGCACTGGGGAGGCTAACCATGCTACGACACAACGTACCGGTACGCCGGGATCTGGATAAGATCGCCTGCGATCACGGTTTTGACTTTCATGTTATCGATAACGAAATTTACTGGGATGAAAGCCGGGCCTACCGTTTTACATTACGGCAAATTGAAGAACAGATCGAAAAACCGACCGCAGAGCTTCATCAAATGTGTCTGGAGGTTGTCGAGCGGGCCGTCCGGGATGAGCAGATCATGCAGCAGTTGGCGATCCCGCCATTGTACTGGGATGTCATCGCCGAAAGTTGGCGCAGCCGCGATCCTTCGCTTTACGGGCGGATGGATTTCGTCTGGTGCGGCAAAGATCCGGTTAAATTGCTGGAATACAACGCGGATACGCCGACGTCGCTCTATGAGTCCTCCTACTTTCAATGGCTATGGCTGGAGGATGCCCGTCGTAGTGGCGCCATCCCGCGTGATGCCGATCAATACAACGCGATACAGGAGCGGCTGATCGCCCGCTTCAGCGAGCTGTACAGTCGGGAACCGCTCTACTTTTGCTGTTGTGAAGATACCGACGAAGATCGCACGACGGTGCTGTACCTTCAGGATTGCGCGCAGCAGGCGGGCCAGGAAACGCGATTTATCTATATTGAAGAACTGGGGCTTGGCGTAGGCGGCGTGCTGACCGATCTGGACGATAACGTGATTCGCCGCGCCTTTAAGCTCTACCCGCTGGAATGGATGATGCGCGACGACAACGGCCCGCTGTTGCGAAAACGGCGTGAGCAATGGATTGAGCCATTGTGGAAAAGTATTCTGAGTAACAAAGGGCTGTTGCCGTTATTGTGGCGCTTTTTCCCTGGCCATCCGAATCTTCTGCCGGCCTGGTTTGAGGGAGAAAAGTCGCTCGCAGCGCCAGGTGAAAGCAGCGTACGGAAGCCGATTTATTCACGTGAAGGCGGCAACGTCACGATTTTTGACGAGCGGCAAAATGTTATCGATCATGCCGACGGCGACTACGCTGACGAGCCGATGATTTACCAGGCGTTTCAGCCTTTGCCGCGCTTTGGCGATAGCTATACGCTGATTGGCAGTTGGATCATTGACGATGAAGCCTCCGGAATGGGGATTCGCGAGGACAATACGCTAATTACCAAAGATACTTCCCGTTTCGTCCCACATTATATTGCCGGTTAATCATACTTTTGTGATCTTGCTCCGGCGTCAATGGCGCGGTCATGACCATACTTGACTTCAGCGCCATTGAAGGAGGGAGACACCATGTCCTGGCAAACACATACCGTCTTTAATCAACCAGCTCCGCTCAATAACAGTAACTTATTCCTGTCTGATGGCGCGCTGTGTGAAGCGGTTTCCCGGGAAGGAGCGGGATGGGATAGCGATCTTCTCGCCAGCATTGGCCAACAACTGGGAACGGCGGAATCACTGGAACTGGGGCGTCTGGCGAACGCGTATCCTCCTGAGTTGCTGCGTTACGATCCCCAGGGACAGCGTCTGGATGACGTTCGCTTTCATCCCGCCTGGCACTTGTTGATGCAGGGGCTTTGCGCTAATCGGGTACATAACCTGGCCTGGGAGGACGAGGCAAGGGCGGGAAGTTTTGTCGCCCGGGCGGCGCGTTTTGTATTACATGCTCAGGTAGAAGCGGGGACACTCTGTCCTGTCACGATGACCTTTGCCGCGACGCCGTTGCTATTGCAGATGCTTCCCGCCACTTTCCATGACTGGCTGGCGCCGCTGCGCAGCGATCGTTACGATTCGCATTTGCTGCCGGGCGGGCAAAAACGGGGACTGCTTATCGGCATGGGAATGACGGAAAAGCAGGGCGGATCTGACGTACTCAGTAATACGACCCACGCGGAGCGGCTGGCGGATGATTCATATCGGCTGGTGGGACATAAATGGTTTTTCTCTGTGCCGCAAAGTGATGCGCACCTCGTGCTGGCGCAGGCAAAAGGAGGACTATCCTGTTTCTTTGTGCCGCGTTTCCTGCCAGACGGGCAACGGAACTCTGTTCGTCTTGAGCGCCTGAAAGATAAACTCGGTAATCGATCTAATGCCAGCGCCGAGGTCGAGTTTCAGGATACCGTCGGCTGGCGGCTGGGAGAAGAGGGCGAAGGGATTCGGCATATCTTAAAGATGGGCGGTATGACGCGTCTTGACTGCGCGCTCGGGAGTCATGGCTTAATGCGGCGTGCGTTTTCAGTCGCAATTTACCATGCTCATCAGCGTCAGGCTTTTGGTAAGCCGCTGATCGAACAACCGTTGATGCGACAAACCTTAAGTCGTATGGCGCTATGCCTGGAGGGGCAGACGGCGCTTTTGTTTCGGCTGGCGCGCGCCTGGGAGCAACGTCGCGAGGCGAAAGAGGCATTGTGGGCGCGATTATTCACGCCAGCGGCGAAATTCGCCATCTGTAAGCAGGGAATCCCTTTTGTGGCTGAGGCGATGGAGGTTCTCGGCGGGATGGGGTATTGCGAAGAGAGCGAACTCCCGCGCCTGTACCGTGAAATGCCGGTGAACAGTATCTGGGAAGGTTCCGGCAATATCATGTGTCTGGATGTACTGCGGGTGCTGATAAAACAACACGGCGTCTATGACGTATTGAGTGAAGCTTTTGCGGAAGTCAAAGGTCAGGATCGCCATTACGACCGCGCGGTACGTCAGCTACAGCAACGTTTACGCAAACCGGACGAAGCAATGGGCAGAGAGATTACGCAGCAGCTTTTCCTGCTGGGATGCGGAGCGGAAATGCTGCGTCATGCCTCGCCGCCGCTGGCGCAAGCGTGGTGTCAGATGATGCTGGATACACGCGGCGAAATGCCGCTGCCTGCCCAGGTGCAAAATGATTTACTGCTAAGGGCGACCGGGGGGCTGCGGTAACGTTTGGCCTGTAGTACATGCCATTCGGCGCGAGCCTCGCGGCATCAGGCATAGAGTATCGCCTGTACGCGCCAGTTATCCGACTGTTGTTCTTCATACATTTGAATAATTCTGTACCAGGACGCACCCTGTTCATCGGCTTTCAGGGCGATAATCCGCTCTACATCCTGTGGGTTTCCTGCAACATTACTGACCGAGATCAGGCCGATTTCATTCAGACCCGTTACACAGTCAGCACTGGCGAATTCGGCAGACTGTGCCGCCGTACTCACCAGTCCGGCAGAAAGCAACAGTGAGGATAAGGCAAGTTCTTGTTTCATCGTCAGCTCCTTATTACATACCCCGCATTTAACAGGACGCTCCATCACGGTAAACCTGTTTGTTTATTGTGCACAGGTAAACGCATAGGGGCGCAAAGCAATGTAAAACTGACTAAAAATCAATCTACTGTTATTGACGATACAAAATGGCTTGTGAATACCACTGGCCGGTTACAACCGTTTCATCAACCATTAAGATAACGTAATAATCGGCTTTCGCAGCGGCGGCTTTCGCTCTGATTTCATCTATTGCATCATCCGGGGAACCCCGAACCAGCGCGCTTACGGTCCCCATCCGCTGTAGTCCTTGCGTTTGATCGCGACGGATTTCCTGCGGGTGATCGGCGACAGGCGGTGCAGGTTGCGGCGTACCCTGCAGCACGCTACACGCGCTTAATAACAGTGCTGCTATCAATGAAGCAAACCGACGCATAACTCTATCTCGTTTCCTGATAATCATAGTGTAATGCCTTATTGATTTCCCTTTAGGGGGAATGTTCCCGAAGTGTTACCTGTCACGCGATTTTCGAATGAAAACGTTGTGAAAGCGTAACCCAGTTCTCAAACATTATGAATTATTGCGCTATCCATAAACTTGCGTTAAGTATTTCTCCGTGGCATACCGGATAAAAAGGAGAGAATAATGATAGCGATTGAAACACGACAATTAGCCGGAGGTGCCGTACTACATGCCTTCCCGGAAGGGAAACGCGCCGTGCCGCTTCCCTGTGTGGTGTTCTATCATGGCTTCACCTCCTCCAGCCTGGTTTATAGTTATTTTGCCGTTGCCCTGGCACAGGCAGGATTCCGGGTAGTCATGCCGGATGCGCCGGAGCATGGCGCTCGCTTCGGCGGCGACTCACAGGGACGGATATATCGATTCTGGCAGATTCTGCACCAAAACATGCAGGAATTTACGACGTTACGTGCGGCGATTCAGGCGGAAAACTGGCTACTTGACGGGCGGTTGGCGGTGGGCGGCGCATCCATGGGCGGTATGACGGCGCTGGGTATTATGACGCGTCACCGTGAGGTAAAATGCGGGGCCAGTTTAATGGGGTCGGGCTATTTTACCGGGCTCGCCCGGACGCTTTTCCCGCCGTTATCCCCGCAGAACCCGGCACAGCAGGAGGAATTCGACAATATCATCGCGCCGCTACGTGAATGGGAAGTCACACACCAGTTAGAGCGACTGGCCGACAGGCCGCTTCTGTTGTGGCATGGTCAGGAGGATGACGTGGTGCCTGCTATCGAAACCTTTCGGCTCCAGCAGGCACTCGCCGGGGCGAAGCTGGATAAGCATGTGACCTGTTTATGGGCCGCAGGCGTGCGGCATCGCATTACGCCAGAAGCGTTGTCGGCGACGGTAGCGTTTTTCCGACAGCATCTTTAAACGCGGAGTATGCTTACACCCTGGGCTTCAAGCTGTTGCAAAACCTGCGGATTGGCATTTTTGCCGGTAATCAGCATAGCGATCTGATCGGCGCGGCTGAACAGCATTCCCGCGCGCTCGCCAATTTTACTGCTATCGACCAGCGCGACCAGTTTCCCGACGACGCTGAGCATTTTTTGTTCCGCCATGGCGGTTAGCATATCGGTCTTGTACAGGCCATCCGCGGTTAAGCCCTTTCCGCTGGTAAACATCCAGTGGCCCGCATAGAGACTGTTTTCACTTCCCTGCGGGCTCAGGGTAATCGACTGGCTTTTGTTGTACTGACCCCCCATGATAATCACGCTTTCATGCTCTTGATCGATCAGATAATTCGCCAGCGGCAGATAGTTGGTAATGATCTGTACCGGCTTCCCGCACATTTCGCGCCCCAGCAGGAAAGCGGTGGAGCCGCAGTTAATCACTACGCTTTCACCCGGGTTTACCAGCTGCGACGCCGCTTTCGCGATGCGTACTTTTTCATCGTGGTTTTGCGCCTGGTGCAGATTCATCGGCGTCCAGCGGGGCCGCTGTTGGGTAATGGCCTCTGCGCCGTTGCGCACTTTTTTAAGTTTCCCGCTTTCGTCGAGCTTGTTGATGTCGCGGCGCGCTGTCGCCGGGGAGATCCCCAGACGCTCAATCACGTTTTCGACGGTAACAAAGCCCAACTGTGCCAGCATATCCAGCAGTATTTGATGTCTTTGTGCTTCAGTCATGAGCTATTCCGATACAAATTGATTTGAAAAGATGATATTTGAAATAGCCTGGAAATACTAAAGTAAATGGAAAAAATGCCGGGTAATCCCGGCATGATATCGACTCACAGGAAGGATTTGAACGGTAGATCGGGTTCAATGGTAAAGCAATCGTCAAACCCACGCGGATAGTGGTATTCGAAATTGTCTTTATCCAGCGGCCAGGTAAACTTGCCGCCAACCTGCCAGATAAACGGTTTAAAACCATACTTCAGGCGATCTTTCTTCATTTCCCATAGCACGCGGATCTCCTGCGGATCGGCCTGGAAGTTCGACCAGATATCGTGATGGAACGGGATCACCACTTTGGTATTCAGCGATTCCGCCATGCGTAAAATATCCGCGCTGGTCATTTTGTCCGTAATACCGCGCGGGTTTTCGCCATAAGAACCAAGCGCGACATCAATTTGATGTTCGTTGCCGTGTTTCGCGTAATAGTTGGAATAGTGAGAATCGCCGCTGTGATAGAGATTGCCGCCCGGCGTTTTAAACAGATAGTTAACCGCGCGTACATCCATGCCGTCCGGCAGTACGCCAGCGGCTTTCTGATCGGCGGGCAGGGTGATTAATGCGGTGCGGTCAAAGGCATCAAGCGCATGAATTTCAATATCTTTCACTTTCACGACATCGCCCGGTTTTACCACGATGCAGCGTTCTTTCGGCACGCCCCAGCCAACCCATAAATCCACGCAGGTCTGCGGGCCGATAAACGGAACATCATCGGCGCAATTCTGCATTACGGCAGCCGCGACATTGACGTCAATGTGATCGTTATGGTCGTGGGTCGCCAGTACGGCGTCAATCTGACGGATAGCGAAAGGATCGAGAACAAACGGCGTGGTGCGCAGGTTAGGCTGTAATTTTTTGACGCCAGCCATACGCTGCATCTGATGGCCGGTTTTCATCAACGGATTACCGTGGCTCTGTTTACCGGTACCGCACCAGAAATCGACGCATACGTTAGTGCCGCCTTCAGATTTTAGCCAGATACCGGTACAGCCCAGCCACCACATGGCGAACGTACCCGGCGCGACCTGCTCTTGTTCAATCTCTTCGTTCAGCCAGCTTCCCCACTCCGGAAACGTGCTCAGAATCCATGATTCACGCGTGATGCTTTGTACTTTACTCATCGCATTTACCTTCATGTTTGTTCAAAATGGTTCAAAACGTGATTTGTTTTGATTAATCCTGACACTATTTTCTCAAGAAGGCAATGGGCTATTTTTTGACTTTTTGGCAGGGGATAACGCAGTCAGGAGAAAATTTAATCTTGCCTGGCGTCATGGGGATGTGGTCATCTTTATGATTTTACTTATTTAATGAAAAAATGAGTTACCTATAAGTAAACCATGTATTAAGTGCGCTAATTATTTGCGCGCTACGTCACATTTAATCAAATTCAATCTTGTTGTGATTACTTTTGAAAATTACAGTGAAGGGACATTATCCTGAGCGCCTGTGACTCAGCAAACTCGTCTACCGGAGATCGTTATGGAGATCCTCTACAACATCTTTACCATTTTCTTTAATCAGGTAATGACCAATGCCCCGCTATTACTGGGTATTGTGACCTGCCTGGGCTATATCCTGCTGCGCAAAAGCGTCAGCGTGATCATCAAAGGGACGATCAAAACCATCATTGGCTTCATGCTGCTACAGGCCGGGTCCGGCATTCTGACCAGCACCTTTAAACCGGTGGTGGCGAAAATGTCTGAGGTCTACGGCATCAACGGCGCGATTTCCGATACCTATGCTTCGATGATGGCAACGATCGAACGGATGGGTGATGCGTATAGTTGGGTAGGCTACGCGGTGTTGCTCGCGCTGGCGCTGAATATTTGTTACGTCTTGTTGCGACGCATTACCGGTATTCGCACCATCATGTTGACCGGACACATCATGTTCCAGCAGGCGGGGCTGATTGCGGTCTCTTTCTATATCTTCGGCTATTCCATGTGGACCACCATTATCTGCACGGCGATACTGGTTTCCCTGTACTGGGGTATTACCTCCAACATGATGTACAAGCCGACTCAGGAAGTGACGGACGGCTGCGGTTTCTCTATTGGCCACCAGCAGCAATTTGCTTCCTGGATTGCCTATAAAGTCGCGCCGTTCCTGGGCAAAAAAGAGGAAAGTGTTGAAGATCTCAAACTGCCGGGCTGGCTGAACATTTTCCACGACAACATCGTCTCCACGGCGATTGTAATGACCATTTTCTTTGGTGCCATTCTGCTCTCCTTCGGTATCGATACCGTACAGGCGATGGCGGGTAAAACCCACTGGACAATCTATATCCTGCAAACCGGTTTCTCCTTTGCGGTGGCGATCTTCATCATCACCCAGGGCGTGCGTATGTTTGTGGCAGAACTCTCTGAGGCCTTTAACGGTATCTCCCAGCGTCTGATTCCGGGCGCAGTACTGGCGATTGACTGTGCGGCTATTTATAGCTTCGCGCCGAACGCGGTGGTCTGGGGCTTTATGTGGGGCACCATCGGCCAGTTGATTGCGGTTGGCATCCTGGTTGCCTGCGGCTCCTCGATCCTGATTATTCCTGGCTTTATCCCGATGTTCTTCTCTAACGCCACTATCGGCGTGTTCGCTAACCACTTCGGCGGCTGGCGTGCGGCGCTGAAGATTTGTCTGGTGATGGGCATGATCGAAATCTTTGGTTGCGTCTGGGCGGTGAAACTCACGGGGATGAGCGCCTGGATGGGTATGGCGGACTGGTCGATTCTGGCACCGCCGATGATGCAGGGCATCTTCTCCCTCGGCATCGCTTTTATGGCCGTCATCATTGTCATCGCACTGGTTTATATGATCTTCGCAGGACGCGCGCTGCGTGCTGAAGAGGATGCAGAAAAACAACTGGCAGAAGTTTCTGCTCAATAAGGAGTTTGGATTATGACCGTACGTATTCTGGCTGTATGTGGCAACGGGCAGGGCAGTTCCATGATCATGAAAATGAAAGTGGATCAGTTTTTAACCCAATCCAATATCGACCACACGGTAAACAGCTGCGCGGTAGGGGAATACAAAAGTGAGCTGAACGGCGCGGACATCATCATCGCTTCCACACACATTGCAGGCGAAATCAGCGTGACCGGCAACAAATATGTGGTTGGCGTGCGCAACATGCTGTCGCCTGCGGATTTTGGCCCGAAACTGCTGGAAGTGATCAAAGAACATTTCCCGCAAGACGTGAAGTAAGGATGCAACATGAAATTACGTGATTCACTGGCGGAGAATAATTCTATCCGCCTGCAGGCTGAAGCGAATACCTGGCAGGAAGCCGTCAAGATCGGCGTCGATTTACTGGTGGCTGCCGATGTGGTAGAGCCGCGCTATTACCAGGCCATTCTCGATGGCGTTGAGCAGTTTGGCCCCTATTTTGTGATTGCCCCAGGCCTGGCGATGCCGCATGGTCGCCCGGAAGAAGGGGTCAAGAAAACCGGTTTTTCTCTGGTGACCCTGAAAAAGCCGCTGGAGTTTAATCACGAAGATAACGACCCGGTCGATATTCTGATCACCATGGCGGCAGTAGACGCCAATACCCATCAGGAAGTGGGCATCATGCAGATCGTCAACCTGTTTGAAGATGAAGCCAATTTTGACCGTTTACGCGCCTGCCGCACCGAGCAGGAAGTCCTGGATTTAATTGACCGCACCAGTGCGGCGTCTTAAGAAGGAATTGAAAATGTCATTACCAATGTTGCAGGTCGCGCTGGACAACCAGACTATGGATAGCGCCTATGAAACCACCCGCCTGATTGCCGAAGAGGTGGATATTATTGAAGTGGGCACCATTCTGTGCGTGGGCGAAGGCGTGCGTGCCGTTCGCGACCTGAAAGCACTCTATCCGCACAAAATCGTGCTGGCGGACGCCAAAATTGCCGATGCCGGTAAAATCCTCTCCCGTATGTGTTTCGAAGCCAACGCGGACTGGGTGACCGTGATTTGCTGTGCGGATATCAACACTGCGAAAGGTGCGCTGGATGTGGCAAAAGAGTTCAACGGCGATGTGCAGATCGAGCTGACCGGTTACTGGACCTGGGAACAGGCGCAGCAGTGGCGTGATGCGGGCATTCAGCAAGTGGTTTATCACCGCAGCCGTGACGCGCAGGCCGCAGGCGTGGCGTGGGGTGAAGCGGATATTACCGCGATCAAACGGCTCTCCGATATGGGCTTTAAAGTGACTGTGACCGGCGGGCTGGCGCTGGAAGACCTGCCGCTGTTCAAAGGCATTCCGATCCATGTCTTTATCGCGGGGCGCAGCATTCGCGATGCCGAATCGCCGGTAGAAGCCGCACGGCAGTTCAAACGCTCCATTGCCCAACTGTGGGGCTAAGGAGCGGCTATGCTGTCGAAACAAATTCCGCTCGGCATCTATGAAAAAGCGCTCCCTGCCGGGGAGTGCTGGCTGGAGCGCCTGCGGCTGGCGAAAACGCTGGGTTTTGACTTCGTTGAAATGTCGGTGGACGAGACCGACGCCCGACTGGCGCGGCTCGACTGGAGTCGCGAGCAGCGCCTGGCGCTGGTGAGCGCGGTTGCTGAAACCGGCGTGCGCGTGCCGTCCATGTGTCTGAGCGCGCATCGTCGTTTTCCACTCGGTAGCGAAGATGACGCGGTACGGGCGCAGGGGCTGGAGATTATGCGTAAAGCGATTCAGTTTGCGCAGGACGTCGGGATTCGCGTCATTCAACTGGCGGGGTACGATGTTTACTATCAGCAGGCCAACGACGAAACGCGTTGCCGCTTTCGCGATGGGTTAAAAGAGAGCGTTGATATGGCCAGCCGCGCCCAGGTGACGCTGGCGATGGAAATCATGGACTACCCATTGATGAATTCCATCAGTAAAGCGCTGGGCTATGCTCACTACCTCAATAACCCGTGGTTCCAGCTCTATCCGGATATCGGCAATCTGTCTGCCTGGGATAACGACGTACAGATGGAGCTACAGGCGGGAATCGGGCATATCGTCGCGGTACACGTCAAAGATACTAAACCCGGCGTGTTCAAAAATGTGCCGTTTGGCGAAGGCGTTGTCGATTTCGAACGCTGCTTCGAAACGCTCAAACAGAGTGGCTATTGCGGGCCCTATCTGATTGAGATGTGGAGTGAAACAGCAGAGAACCCGGCGGCAGAGGTAGCGAAAGCGCGTGACTGGGTGAAAGCGCGCATGGCCAGCGCCGGTCTGGTGGAGGCAGCCTAATGCAAAATCTTAAGCAGCAGGTATTTGACGCTAACATGGATTTGCCCCGTTATGGACTGGTGACGTTTACCTGGGGCAATGTCAGCGCTATCGATCGCGAACGCGGGCTGGTGGTGATTAAGCCAAGCGGTGTCGCCTATGAAACCATGAAAGCGAGCGACATGGTTGTCGTGGATCTTGACGGTAACGTAGTGGAAGGGCAGTACCGTCCATCATCCGATACCGCCACTCATCTGGCGCTGTATCGTCGTTATCCATCTCTTGGTGGCATTGTGCATACCCACTCCACCCACGCCACGGCATGGGCGCAGGCGGGGATGGCTATTCCAGCGCTCGGTACCACGCACGCGGACTATTTCTTTGGCGATATTCCCTGTACCAGGGCGTTAAGCGAAGAAGAAGTGCAGGGCGAGTACGAGCTGAACACCGGTAAAGTGATCATCGAAACGCTGGGCGAGGTGGAACCGCTGCATACGCCAGGCATTGTCGTGTATCAACACGGGCCGTTCGCCTGGGGGAAAGATGCGCACGATGCAGTACATAACGCGGTCGTCATGGAGGAAGTGGCGCGAATGGCGTGGATTGCGCGCGGCATTAACCCGGCGCTGAATCCCATCGACGGTTATCTGATGAACAAGCACTTCATGCGTAAGCATGGTCCAAACGCCTATTACGGGCAAAAGTAAAACACGCGCTGCGGAAATTTCCTTCTTCGGGAGATAACTGGTCTAATTCCGCAGCCGTTTTTCAAAAAAAGCCCCCTGAGAAGGGGGCAAAGCAAACTTTGGCAATGTTTCGTTGGTTATACCTGGTGCTAGCGATAAATATCTGCGCTGGCGTGCATGTTGCCGTTACTTCCCGGTTCCCGCATCAGAATCACGTGGTAGTACGTTGCGCCCTGCGCATCTGTCTCTTCATTTAATGCCTGACGTGCTTCACTCTCAGTGGCGAAGTTATGATTGATATAAATCACGCCTAAGCTTTGCACATCATCCATATTTCTGGCCTGGTGATTATTAATTTCAATGGCTGCCCATTGCAGTTGTTCAAAAAAACACCGCAATGGAATGTGATGAACTTCAAATCAGCGTGTTAGTACGATTTGGTGAAAGATGAGATTTATTTGTCGGCTGGCCTTGAGTTTAGTGGGGTATGTCAGTACTATAACGCGTCATTTTTCAGCCGACCTTTAACACGTTCCTTGCCTCCATGGGCCGCGGCTGACCCAGACAGGAGGCTGAATAATCCGTAAGGAGCAATTCGATGCGTCATTACGAAATCGTTTTTATGGTCCATCCTGACCAGAGCGAACAGGTTCCGGGCATGATCGAGCGTTACTCTGCCGCCATCACTGGCGCAGAAGGCAAGATCCACCGTCTGGAAGACTGGGGCCGCCGTCAGCTGGCTTACCCGATCAACAAACTGCACAAAGCGCACTACGTTCTGATGAACGTTGAAGCGCCGCAGGAAGTGATCGATGAGCTGGAAACTACCTTCCGCTTCAACGATGCCGTTATCCGCAGCATGGTTATGCGTACTAAGCACGCTGTTACCGAAGCCTCTCCGATGGTTAAAGCGAAAGACGAGCGCCGTGAGCGTCGCGATGATTTCGCTAACGAAACCGCAGATGATGCTGAAGCTGGGGATTCTGAAGAGTAATTTCTGATGACCAACCGTCTGGCGTTGTCCGGCACCGTGTGCAGGGCCCCCCTTCGAAAGGTCAGTCCATCAGGAATTCCGCATTGCCAGTTCGTGCTTGAGCATCGTTCTGTGCAAGAGGAAGCCGGCTTTCACCGGCAGGCGTGGTGCCAAATGCCCGTTATTGTTAGCGGACACGAAAACCAGGCCATTACTCACAGTATAACGGTCGGCAGCCGCATAACCGTTCAGGGGTTTATTTCTTGCCACAAGGCAAAGAACGGTCTGAGCAAAATGGTTCTGCATGCCGAGCAGATTGAATTGATAGATTCTGGAGACTAGCCATATGGCACGTTATTTCCGTCGTCGCAAGTTCTGCCGTTTCACCGCGGAAGGCGTTCAAGAGATCGACTATAAAGATATCGCTACGCTGAAAAACTACATCACCGAAAGCGGTAAGATTGTCCCAAGCCGTATCACCGGTACCCGTGCAAAATACCAGCGTCAGCTGGCTCGCGCTATCAAACGCGCTCGCTACCTGTCTCTGCTGCCGTACACTGATCGCCATCAGTAATCGGTCACGGTCCATTAATACGACTTTGAGAGGATAAGGTAATGCAAGTTATTCTGCTTGATAAAGTAGCAAACCTGGGTAGCCTGGGTGATCAGGTTAACGTTAAAGCGGGCTATGCTCGTAACTTCCTGGTACCACAGGGTAAAGCTGTTCCGGCTACCAAGAAAAACGTTGAATACTTCGAAGCACGTCGCGCTGAACTGGAAGCTAAACTGGCTGACGTTCTGGCTGCTGCAAATGCACGCGCAGAGAAAATCAACGCCCTGGAAACCGTTACTATCGCGTCTAAAGCAGGCGACGAAGGTAAACTGTTCGGTTCCATCGGTACTCGCGACATCGCTGACGCTGTGACTGCAGCTGGCGTTGACGTGGCTAAGAGCGAAGTTCGTCTGCCGAACGGCGTTCTGCGTACCACTGGCGAACACGAAGTGAACTTCCAGGTTCACAGCGAAGTATTCGCAAAAGTTATCATCAACGTGGTTGCTGAGTAATCAGTCATTCTCGTTTTTGCTAGCAACGAAACGTCGGCCCAGCGCCGGCGTTTTGCTTTTTTAACCCCATCGCTTTTCGACTGGCTATCTCCCCTCTTTTCGCGATAATCAAAAATAAAACATTATTTTAATTTCTTGGTGAAAGAATGGATACCCAACGCCAGGCCTCCCCGTTTGCCCGCAAAAACGTCGTTTATGTGTGTGCCGCATTTTGTTGCCTGCTATGGGGCGGCGCTTATTCTTTCTGCGGCCACGTTGTATGGCAAACGTCTCTCGCAGACGGTCGATCCGATGGTCATGACTGGCTATCAATTGGGGATTGGCGGTCTGGTACTGGTCATTGGCGGTTACGTTTTTGGCGGTACGCTGACGATACATGGCTTCTCGTCGGTAGCGATTTTAGTCTACCTGACGCTGCTCTCGTCGGTCGCTTTTGCGCTATGGAGCATTTTACTCAAATATAACCGCGTGGGGATGATTGCGCCGTTTAACTTTCTGATCCCGGTTTTCGGCGCGGCTCTTTCGGCTATTTTTCTCGGCGAGAATATTCTGGAGTGGAAATATGCGCTGGCGCTGGTGTGTTCGGGGATCTGGTGGGTAAATCAGGTGAAGCGGTAATGCTTCACCTGAACGAATAGGGTATAGGCGGGATAAGGCGCAGCCGGCGTTACTGTGCGCGAATAAAACTGCCGTCAGGCTGACGCGTAAACAGCACCTGTTGACCGTTATCGCCATCTATCGTTAAACCTGTCACCACCCCGCTGTCATTCTGGCGAATTTTAATCATTTGACCATTTTTGAGATTACTCAGCGGATTGCCAGCGCCTTCTACCTGCGCCATTGCATAAACGTCTGTCGGGGGCAGTCCGTGGTCACGGAACAGTTGCGCCAGAGTTTTACCAGGCTCTACCCGGTACGAGCGCCACTGTTGACCGATGCCGCTATCCTGCTGGAAAGGCTGCGTTTGCGGTTGGCTTTGTTCTTCCGGCTGGCCTTCCTGGATAGGTTCCGGCGCAACGGGCGCCACCTGATCCGGATCGTTTTGCGGCGCGACCAGCTGCGCCTGAAGCTGGGCCTCCGTCGGCGGCTGTGATTGCGATTGCAGATCCAATTGCGCTTCTCGCGTGACGACAGGCGAGTCGCTGGTCTCGCTGGCGGGCAGCAGGAAACCGATCACCAGCACGATAGCGGCAATGATAATGCCACGACGATGCATAGGCGGCAGCGGTTCCATGATGCGAAAATTATCCGGCGCGTGCCAGATTTTCGCCAGGGTTGGTTTTAATTCAAAGCGCCCGGGCATGGTTTACCTCCTGCTCCGCATCTCGTTCCTTAATCATAGAGTATAGATGGCTAACGCTATGATACTGGTAGTGCTATCCGCTTTCGTGACATCAATACGGATAATCTATTGTTTCTTTTTCCCTGCGATTTGTCATCCTCCCTGAGACAAAGTTTTACCAGAAGAAGCGTGGCTGTTATGCTGCCCGCTACTTTTTTGATATCCGATGAAGGAAAAATAATGGCCACCCCGACTTTTGACACTATTGAAGCGCAAGCGAGCTACGGCATTGGTTTGCAGGTAGGGCAGCAGCTCAGCGAATCCGGTCTTGAAGGGCTGTTGCCTGAAGCGCTGGTTGCAGGCATTGCTGATGCGCTGGAAGGTAAACACCCGGCGGTTCCTGTTGATGTGGTGCATCGTGCGCTGCGTGAAATTCATGAGCGTGCGGACGCGGTGCGTCGTGAGCGTTTCAAAGCAATGGCGGCCGAAGGCGTGAAATACCTGGAAGAAAACCGCGAAAAAGACGGTGTGAACAGTACTGAATCTGGTTTACAGTTCCGCGTTCTGACGCAGGGCGAAGGCGCGATTCCGGCGCGTACCGACCGCGTACGCGTGCATTACACCGGTAAGCTTATTGATGGCACCGTATTTGACAGCTCCGTCGCGCGCGGCGAACCGGCTGAATTCCCGGTAAATGGCGTGATCGCCGGCTGGATTGAAGCGCTGACTCTGATGCCGGTAGGTTCCAAATGGGAACTGACTATCCCACAGGAGCTGGCCTATGGTGAGCGTGGGGCCGGGGCATCTATTCCGCCATTCAGCACCCTGGTGTTTGAGGTGGAACTGCTGGAAATTCTGTAAGCGCCCCGGGTTTGCCGGATGACGGCGTAAACGTCTTATCCGGCAACCCTGACTTCAGTAGATGCCAATATTTTATTTTGCAAATGGCGTCGTTACGTGTATTTTTGTGAGCTAATTCGCATTATCAAAGTGATATAACACTCATTTTAAACATAAAATTAACATTGTATTTGAATCTTAGTATTCATCCCGCCGATTCTTACCTAATATCGATGAGTCCTGATAACAGGATCGTCGTATCATAGACCAAAGGCCGTAGAGCCCGCACAACACAGACAGGTACAGGAAGAAAAACATGGTAGATCAGGTAAAAGTCGCAGCCGACGAACAGGCTCCGGCTGAACAGTCGCTACGGCGCAATCTTACAAACCGTCATATACAGCTTATCGCTATTGGCGGCGCTATTGGTACCGGTCTGTTTATGGGATCGGGTAAAACGATCAGTCTCGCCGGACCGTCGATCATTTTTGTGTATATGATCATCGGTTTTATGCTTTTTTTCGTGATGCGCGCCATGGGGGAATTGCTGCTCTCGAATCTGGAATATAAATCGTTTAGCGATTTTGCTTCCGACCTGCTTGGCCCCTGGGCGGGATATTTCACCGGCTGGACGTACTGGTTTTGCTGGGTAGTGACCGGTATGGCGGACGTGGTGGCGATTACCGCCTACGCGCAGTTCTGGTTTCCCGGCCTTTCCGATTGGGTCGCCTCGCTGGCGGTAGTGATCCTGCTGCTAAGCCTCAACCTCGCCACCGTTAAAATGTTTGGTGAAATGGAATTTTGGTTTGCTATGGTCAAAATCGTCGCCATCGTGGCGTTGATTGTGGTCGGGCTGGTGATGATTGCGATGCACTTTAAATCGCCGACCGGCGTTGAAGCGTCTTTCGCGCATCTGTGGAATGACGGCGGCTGGTTCCCGAAAGGCATTAGCGGGTTCTTTGCCGGTTTCCAGATTGCGGTATTCGCCTTCGTGGGCATTGAGCTGGTCGGTACTACCGCTGCAGAAACTAAAGATCCGGAAAAATCGCTGCCGCGCGCGATTAACTCAATACCGATCCGTATCATCATGTTCTACGTCTTTGCGCTGATTGTCATTATGTCGGTGACGCCGTGGAGTTCCGTGGTGCCGGATAAGAGCCCGTTCGTTGAGCTGTTTGTACTGGTGGGTCTGCCTGCCGCCGCGAGCGTGATCAACTTTGTCGTATTGACCTCGGCGGCGTCTTCCGCCAACAGCGGCGTCTTCTCGACCAGCCGTATGCTGTTTGGCCTGGCGCAAGAAGGCGTGGCGCCAAAAGCGTTCGCTAAGCTATCGAAACGCGCGGTACCGGCGAAAGGCCTGACCTTCTCCTGTATCTGCCTGCTGGGCGGCGTGGTTATGCTGATGGTCAACCCGAGCGTGATTGGCGCATTCACCATGATCACTACGGTTTCGGCCATCCTGTTTATGTTTGTCTGGACCATCATTCTGTGTTCATACCTGGTGTACCGCAAAAAGCGTCCCCACTTGCATGAAAAATCCATCTATAAGATGCCGCTCGGTAAGCTGATGTGCTGGGTCTGTATGGCGTTCTTTGCGTTCGTGCTGGTATTACTGACGCTGGAAGACGATACGCGCCAGGCGCTGATCGTGACGCCGCTGTGGTTTATCGCGTTGGGTCTGGGCTGGCTGTTGATAGGTAAGAAACGGATGGCGGGAATGCGTTAATTGTTTTGCCCGGTGGCGCTGGCGCTTACCGGGCTTACAGCGTAGCGTTGATTTGGAGGCCGGATAAGGCGCCGTTTACAGCCGCCATCCGGCAAAATGCCCGGCTGGCGATTATTCCCCGGCCAGCGCGCGTGGGAACAGCACGTTATTCTCCAGGCTGATGTGCTCCATCAGATCATCAATCATCTCATTAATGCCGTTATACATCGCTTTCCAGGTGGTACACGCTTCTGGCGGCGGCGTTACATTTTGGGTGACGTGTTTGATGACGTCTACCAGCTCTCCCGCCTCGTCATGCTCGCTTTCCATTACGCTTATCGGGCCCGTTGCCTGGCGACCCATACCCTGTTTGATCATGGGGAACAGGATCTGTTCTTCTTTCATCATATGGCTGGAAAGCTCTTCATGCAGCGCGGTGAGATATTTTGTCAGGCCGCGTGGGACGTTTGGCTTATCCGCGTGGACGCGTTCCACTTTGGTTGCCTGCAGGATAAGCTCCGGCAGTTGCTCGCGGTGTCGGTCATGATAGCGCACAACGATATGGTCAATAATGTCTGCCAGCGGAACGGCGCGCCAGTCTTTTTCGATGGGCTGTTCAGCCAACTGCGCCAGTTGCGCTTCAATGATGTCAATATCGACGTCGTGACGCGCGGCGGCGCGCGCCAGCGTCTGTTTTCCGCCGCAGCAGTAATCCATATCGTACTGGCGAAACAGCGCCGATGCGCGGGGAATAGAGAGCGCCAGTTCGCCTAAAGGTTGATCGCGATAAGCCATAGCCGTTACCTCATTTGCAATAATATAAGTTGTATTTTAAATACATCTTTAAGGCAAGGCTATAACTCTTTCGGGGTGCGTATAATTTAAGCGAGTATGAAATTAGCGTTCCGTGACCGGAACGACGGTCGCTTTTTCCGGTTTCGCTCTCACGGCAATGACCACGCCCGCCACCAGGAGCGCAATGCCGCTTAACGTCAGGAATGGCGGGATTTCCTGGCGCAGAATGAAGGTATAGAGCAGTCCCGCCAACGTCTCAAAAACAATCAGCGGCCCTAAAATAACGGTTGGCAATTTTTGGCTGGCGATATTCCAGCACAGCGCGCCCACCCAGGAACACAGCACTGCGATGGCGATCATCAGACCGATAAACAGCGCGGGATGCGGGCCAAAGGGCAGGGTAAACAACGGTTTCTGGATACTCAGCCACAGACAGACCGCCGCATAGCCGATTAACGAGACCGGCAGCGTAACCAGCGCCTGCGCCGTTGCCCACATCATGGGATGTTTGTCGGGATTTTCCCGCAGCCAGCGGGCGTTGCGCAGCGCATACCATGCCCAGCACGCTACGGAAATCAGCGCCAGCACAATGCCTGAACCATAGCGCCAGCCGCTAACATCGGATAATCCCTGACTAAGTTCAGCAATATTGACGCACAGCAGGCCAAAACCGATAAGCGCCAGCGCGGGCGCTAAACGCCGCCAGGATAATCTGCCGTCTCGTTGGCTATAGAGAACGTTAGCGAAAAGCGGAATGACGACCGGCAATGTCCCGATGATCATCGTCGAAACCGGCGCGCCGGTTCGCTGAATGGCGCTGGCGAGGCAGGCGTAATAGATTACATTGCCCATCAGAGTCAGCGACAGGGCGGTGGACCAGTCTTTGCGCGTCAACTGGCGTAACCGTGTACGGCCTAACCAGGCAATCGGCAGGGCAATCAGCCCCAGCGCCAGATAGCGTCCCATTGACTGTAAGAGGGCCGGGTAATCCGGCACGATTAACGGGCCGACGAAAATCAATCCCCACATTAGCCCTGCCAGCAGGGCGTATAGCACGCCGCTAATCATCAGATTCTCCTCATAAACCGTTCTGTCATTATCAGAGAAGGTCTATGAGGATGCCACATAAATTAACTAAATTTTAACACTTACAGTACGGAGCGAAGGCTTTCTGTGAGCGTCGTCGTCGGGCGACCGATGAGTTTACGCAGCGTATGGCTGTCATCAAACAGGCCGCCTTTCGCCGCGCCAGCGTCAGAATTGGCCAACATATCCGCCAGTCCGTCAGGCAGGCCTGCGCCTTTCAGCGCGGCGGCAAAATCGACTTCGCTCAGGTTCTGGTAGACGATTTTTTTTCCGCTCTGATGAGTAAGTTCATCCGCCAACTGGCTTAATGTCCAGGCGTCATCACCCGCCAGCTCGTAGACATTCCCGGCGTGACCCTCTTCACGGATGACGCGCGCGGCGGCGGCGGCATAGTCAGCGCGCATTGCGGAGGCGATTTTCCCTTCTCCCGCCGCGCCAATAAAGACGCCATGCTTCAGCGCGGCAGGGACGCTCGCGAGGTAGTTTTCCGTATACCAGCCGTTACGTAATAGCGTGTGAGGAATACCTGACTCAGCCAGCATCTTTTCCGTTTCAATATGTTCATCGGCGAGCGCCAGCGGCGATTTATCCGCATGTAGCAGGCTGGTATAGGCGATGAATTTCACCTTCGCGGCAATGGCGGCCTGAATGACGTTGCGGTGCTGCGCGGTGCGTTGTCCCACTTCGCTGGATGAAATGAGCAGCAGTTTATCAACGCCCTGTAAGGCGGTGGTCAGCGCAGCTTCGTTAGCGTAATCCGCCTGGCGAACGGCGATCCCGCGCTGACTGAGCGGGGCGGCTTTTTTCGGGTTACGGACGATCGCGACGAGGTGACTGGCGGGCGTCGTTTTTAGCAGGTTTTCAATAACGTGTTGGCCCAGTTGGCCCGTTGCGCCGGTGATAGCAATCATGGTGAACTCCTCAGTGTTGGTCTTGTGTTTTATTACGCTACCACCTAAACTTACTTTTAGTAAGTACGTACAAAAAGGTAAGTATCAATGCGCGCTCATACTCTTTCCCGGCAGTTGCGTGAAGGCAATCTCTTTGCTGAACAGTGCCCGTCCCGTGAGGTGTTAAAGCATGTCACCAGTCGCTGGGGCGTACTGATTCTGGTCGCGTTACGCGACGGTACACACCGTTTTAGCGACCTGCGCCGCAAGATGGGAGGCGTGAGTGAAAAGATGCTGGCGCAGTCGTTACAGGCGCTTGAACAGGACGGATTTCTTAACCGGGTGTCATATCCAGTTGTTCCGCCGCATGTGGAGTACAGCCTGACGCCGCTTGGCGAGCAGGTGAGTGATAAAGTCGCTGCGCTGGCGGACTGGATAGAACTGAATTTGCCGCAGGTATTGGCGCAGCGGGAGCGTTTATCAGATGACGGCTAGCGCTTTATTCGGCCTGCCAGTCAGGCCGAATAAACGCAGCGCCATACGGGACACACGTTACTTGCTCAAATTCACCTGATAAATGGCAAAACCAATATCATCGACGGCAACCTTCTTCATCGGATACTGCCCTTTCGCTTTAATGAAGGCAGCGGCTTTATCGCCTGGCGATGTTTCAAAGCGGATATCCAGCGCCGTATCGCTGTGGATTGGCGCCAGACGCCAGTTATTATCCGCCGCCGGATGGATTTCGCCCGTGCGTTTTGACTCTGCGCCAATCCATGCCGCCAGCACGGCGCGATTTTCATCCGGAGACGCAAAGGCGATATGGCTGTCGCCCGTGCCGGCAAACTTGCCGCCGTAAGCGCGATAGTTATTCGTGGCGACCAGGAACGTAGCGTTCGGGTCGACAGGCTTACCGTTAAAGGTCAGGTTTTTAATACGTTCCGCCTGCGGATTCACCATCTGGCATTCGCCATCATAGCGGGCGGGCTGTGACACATCGATTTGATAATTCACGCCGTCAATGACATCGAAATTATAGGTGCGAAAGCCATCCCAATTGATCAACGATTGCGGTTTGTTGCTGTGAATATCAATTTGATTAAATTGTCCGGCAGAACATTCCAGCCACTCTTTTACCTCCTTGCCGCTGGCTTTCACCACCACCAGCGTATTCGGATAGAGATAAAGATCGGCGGCGTTACGGAAGGTCAACTGGCCTTTTTCCACTTCGACAAAACTGGCAGGATCGTTCTTACGCCCGCCAACTTTAAACGGCGCGGCGGCGGACAGCACCGGCAGTTTCGCCAGATCCGGATCGCCCTGAATAAAGTGTTCCACATACGCTTTTTGCGCGTTATTCACCACCTGTACGGTAGGATCGTCCTGCACCAGAGCAAGATAACTGTACATGTTATCGGCAGACTTGCCGATGGGCTTGCTGACAAACTCGCGGGTGGCATCGTGATCGGCTTTCAGAATATCGACCAGCTTACGGTCTTCCGCTGCCAGCGACTTTTTAGCGGCGGCGTCGTAAATAGGCCGCGCTTCCGCTTTCGCCTGCGTAACCTGCCATTTGCCGCTGTCGTTATTGAGCACCAGATCGACCACTCCCAGATGGTCGCCCCACATGCCAGGCATTACCGCAGGAATGCCGTTAAGCGTACCTTTGGCGATATCCGCGCCTTTGATGTCGGCAAAATCTTTACCGGGGAAGACGGCGTGGGCGTGGCCAAACATAATCGCGTCGACGCCAGGAACTTCGCTGAGGTAATAAACCGAGTTTTCCGCCATGCTGTGGTACGGATCGGCAGAAAGGCCTGAGTGAGCAATGACTACCACGATATCAGCGCCTTTCTCGCGCATTTCGGGCACATATTTCCGGGCGGTTTCCGTAATGTCATTGACGGTAACTTTGCCGCTCAGGTTCGCTTTATCCCAAATCATGATTTGCGGCGGAACAAAGCCGATATAGCCGATTTTCAGAGTTTGCGGGTTGCCGTCTTTATCAATAACGCTCGTCTCTTTAATCAGATAAGGCGTAAAGCGCGGCTTTTGGGTTTTAACGTCGATAATATTGGCGTTAACATAAGGGAATTTCGCGCCAGCCAGCGCGTTATGCAGATAGTCCAGACCATAATTAAACTCATGGTTGCCGAGGTTTCCAACCGCGTAATCCAGAGTGTTGAGCGCTTTATAGACCGGGTGAACATCACCGTCTTTGAGCCCTTTTGCCGCCATATAATCGCCCAGAGGGCTCCCCTGAATCAGGTCGCCGTTATCCACCAGCACGCTGTTTTTGACTTCATTTCGGGCGGCATGAATCAAACTTGCGGTACGTACCAATCCGAATTTTTCGGTTGCGGTATCCTTGTAATAATCGAAATCCATCATGTTGCTATGTAAATCAGTAGTTTCCATGATACGGAGATCGACGGTGGCCGCATTCACGCTGGCGGCGATCAGCGTAGCCAGAAGCGTTGCACTAAACTTAATCATCAGAGGCACCTTTTAAGAACGCAATAGAAAAGCCGGATAGTGAAAAATAGCGATGATAAACAGTGAAACCCGATATCGTTCCGACCGTCGCCAGAAGACGGCGAAACCGCCCCATCCGGCCGATTTTTTGCGAGTGTTCACAGAAGGGTGAATCATGCCATGAAAGGTATTATCAAAACCGCAGACGGTATCACAGTTGGCGGAACCCTTAACGATCGGGTATAAGTAAAACAACGAGTTAACGCCCCTGTCATAAAGAGGTGGAGAATGTTAGAACAAGTATGCCAGCTTGCACGGAACGCGGGCGATGCCATTATGCAGGTTTATGATGGAGCCAAACCGATGGAGTACGCCCGCAAGCAGGACGATTCTCCAGTCACTGCGGCGGATATCGCTGCACATACCGTGATTCTCGAAGGGTTACGCACGCTCACGCCGGATATTCCGGTGCTTTCAGAAGAAGATCCGCCCGCCTGGGAAGTGCGCCAGCACTGGCAGCGTTACTGGCTGGTCGATCCGCTCGACGGTACCAAAGAGTTCATCAAGCGCAATGGCGAATTCACGGTCAATATCGCGCTGATTGAGCAGGGCAAGCCGGTGTTGGGCGTGGTCTATGCGCCGGTGCTGAAAGTGATGTACTACGCGGCGGAAGGTAAGGCCTGGAAAGAGGAGTGCGGGGTGCGTAAGCAGATTCAGGTCCGGGATGCCCGCCCGCCGCTGGTGGTGATTAGCCGTTCGCATACGGATGATGAACTCACCGAATATCTCCAACAGCTTGGCGAACATCAGACAACCTCTATTGGTTCTTCGCTGAAATTCTGTCTTGTGGCGGAAGGCCAGGCGCAGCTTTACCCCCGATTTGGGCCGACCAGCGTCTGGGACACTGCCGCTGGTCATGCCATTGCCGTTGCAGCCGGAGCGCACGTTCACGACTGGCAGGGAAAAACGCTGGACTATACCCCTCGTGAATCGTTCCTTAACCCCGGCTTCCGGGTGACTATTTACTGAGGAGCTTATGCAGCAGGTCGACCACCTGCTGTACCTCTTGCTGGGTTAACGCGCCATCTTTCACCCATTGAACCCGACCGTCTTTGTCAAGCACGATGACGGCGGACCCCTCTTCTTTTAATTGCCAGGCGTTACGCGCCACGCCATTGCTGTCGACAATAAATTGCGACCACGGGTAGAGCTTTTTATTACTTTCTATACTGCTACGCACGAACATACCGGAGCCTGGGATCGCATCATCGGTGTTCACAATTGTGGTCGTCTGGTATCTGTCATGCGGGAGCCCGGCGGATTTAATCGCTTCAATCAGCGTGGCGTTTTTTTCCTTCGCTGACGTTCGACCCGCAATGTGCAGCAGGACGCGCACTTTTCCCGCCAGCAGCGCGCTATTCCAGTTTTTATAACTAAACTCATCTTTATTCAACGTCAGTTCGCCACGATCGGCAATGCCTACCGGCGGCACCCGTTGGTTAACTTCAAGGTTATGCGCACAAGCCATTATGGGGAGTAGCAGGCACGACATCGCCAGAATTTTACGTAGGGTCATGGTCATTCCTTCTTTATTTTTTTGCAGGTGATCCGACCACTTTGGGCCGATAGTTAATCATATGTGCGATTGATGCTTTTTCCCGCAAAGGGGATGCCAGTTTGCGGGCGGGCGCACACTTCCTGTGAAAAATGAAGGCATATACTGAGAAAAATGAGCTGATGTTTAGATAATTCTGAATAACTGTAATCAAAAGGTAAATATACTTATGCACACTGGAAACGACGTAGATATGGTCTATAGTCATATGGCATTAAAATTTGCGCCTTAAAACTGTTGGGCCGATTGTGGCACCGCAAGGGCGTAATACTCTGCAGGAGACAACAATGAAAATTTTCCAACGCTACAACCCGCTACAGGTGGCGAAGTACGTGAAGATCCTGTTCCGTGGACGGTTATATATCAAGGATGTTGGCGCTTTTGAGTTCGATAAGGGTAAGATTCTTATCCCAAAAGTGAGAGACAAGCAGCACTTGTCTGTGATGTCTGAAGTTAACCGTCAGGTTATGCGTCTGCAAACTGAGATGGCGTAACCAAAAGTGCTATGCAGTAGGTTAAAAAAGTAAAAAAAAACGGCTCCTGAATCAGGAGCCGTTGATGTTTCTGGCAAACGAATTTCAGGCCGCGCTGTCTTCTTTACCTTGCGCATCGGGCAGTTTCGGCGCCGGTACGTTGCTTTTATTGTCGAGACGCGTCACCAGCAACTGATCGATACGGTAGTTGTCGATATCCACCACTTCAAATTTGTAGCCGGAAAACTTCACCGAATCAGTACGTTTTGGGATCTTGCGCAGCATAAACATCATAAAGCCGCCAATGGTTTCATAGTTGCCGGATTGCGGAAACTCATCGATATCCAGCACGCGCATGACGTCGTCAATCGGCGTGCCGCCGTCAACCAGCCAGGAATTTTCATCGCGTGCCACAATTTGCTCTTCCAGTCCCTGGCCGACCAGGTCACCCATTAGCGTGGTCATCACATCGTTCAGCGTAATGATACCGACGACCAGCGCGTATTCATTCATAATGACCGCGAAATCTTCGCCCGCCGTTTTGAAACTTTCCAGCGCCTCAGAAAGGGTCAGCGTATCCGGTACAATCAAGGTATTGCGAATTTGCACGCCGCTATTCAGCGCCATACTTTGGTTCGCCAGCACGCGATTCAGCAGATCTTTGGAGTCTACATAGCCGATGATGTGGTCGATATCTTCATTACACACCAAAAATTTTGAGTGCGGATGTTCGGCGACCTTTTTCTTCAGGCTTTGTTCGTCTTCGTGCAGATCAAACCAGATGATACTTTCGCGCGACGTCATAGAAGACGGTACGGTGCGGGATTCAAGTTCAAACACATTTTCAATCAGTTCGTGCTCTTGCTTGCGCAAGACGCCCGCCAGCGCGCCGGCTTCCACCACTGCGTAAATATCATCAGAAGTAATGTCGTCTTTCCGCACCATTGGAATTTTGAACAGGCGGAAGATGTTGTTTGCCATGCCGTTAAACAGCCACACCAGCGGGCGAAAAACGAACAGGCAGAAGCGCATCGGGTTGATGATACGCAAAGCCACAGCTTCTGGCGCAATCATACCGATGCGTTTCGGGGTTAAATCCGCGAACAGGATAAACAGCCCCGTCACCAGCGAGAAAGAGAGAATAAAGCTCAGCTGCTCGGAGAGTTCTGGCGACATATAGTGCGAGAAAAGGGCGGAAAAGGCGGGCGAAAATGCCGCATCGCCGACGATACCGCCAAGAATAGCGACGGCGTTCAGGCCAATTTGCACAACGGTGAAAAACATGCCGGGATTTTCCTGCATTTTCAATACGCGTTGTGCGTTGATACTGCCTTCATCAGCTAATAACTTAAGTTTAATCTTACGTGATGCGGCAAGCGAGATCTCGGAGATGGAGAAGAACGCACTTACAGCGATCAGGCAGAATATAATGAATATACTGTTTAACATATCTTATCCGGCGAAACGCCAGATCCTCGGAAGGGAAGTTTATAAATCCGTGTGGTAACGTTTAATGAAAACCGGCTCGTAGCAGTGAGCCGATAAGTTCAGGGCTAGTATAGCGTAAGCTACTGTAAAGTCGCCAGAGGGTTCATTTTCAACTCCGACAAGTTCCCCTTACGCCAGCGCCGTCACGCGTCAGGCGGCAGGCAAACGCCGATCCCGCCAATCCCACAGTAACCGTATGTATTTTTGTGCAGATATTGTTGGTGTTCATCTTCGGCGTAGTAAAACGGCGTCGCATGGGCGATTTCCGTGGTAATGGGGCGATGGTCTCCGGCGGCGGCCATTGCCGACTGAAAGCGCTCGCGACTGGCGTGAGCGGCGGCACTCTGTTCCGGCGTTAAGGGATAAATCGCCGAACGGTATTGCGTACCGTGATCGTTACCCTGTTGCATCCCCTGCGCCGGATCGTGATTTTCCCAGAAGATCTGTAAAAGCTGCTCATAACGGATAACGGCAGGATCGTACACTATCCGTACTGCTTCGGCATGACCGGTCTGCCCGGAGCAGACTTCCCGGTAGGTTGGATTAGGCGTGTAACCGCCCGCATACCCTGCTGCGGTGCTATATACGCCGGGCAATTGCCAGAATAAACGTTCTACTCCCCAGAAACAGCCCATAGCGAAGTAGGCGATCTCCATCCCGGCAGGGACATTGGTCATAGAGTGTTCATTTACCGCATGCAGAGTGGCGATCGGCATCGGGGTGTTGCGTCCTGGTAACGCATCTGCTTGAGTAACCAGATGTTTTTTATCAAATAAACTCATGAGCTATTCTCCCGAAAGCGTTAATTGGCGTTAAGGTTGTAACGAGACGCATCTTTGCACACAATAACAACATTAATGTATCTGGATTTAACCATAAGAAATATTTGGGCAGTCGTCTGCTTTTCAATCGAAATTGTTGATTTTATGTTAAGCCGCGGAGCGGTAGTGTGATTTTTTCCAGGGGTGGGAATAGGGGATATTCAGGAGAAAATGTGCCACATATCCGTCAGTTATGTTGGGTTAGCTTACTGTGCCTGAGCAGTTCTGCGGTAGCCGCAAATGTTCGTCTGAAAGTCGAAGGGCTATCCGGAGAGCTGGAAAAAAACGTTCGCGCACAGCTCTCTACGATTCAGAGCGATGAGGTGACGCCGGATCGGCGCTTTCGCGCCCGAGTTGATGATGCGATTCGCGAAGGGCTTAAAGCGTTAGGCTATTACGAACCCACTATCAATTTCGACTTGCTTCCACCGCCTGCGAAAGGACGGCAGGTATTAATCGCCAACGTTACGCCCGGCCAGCCGGTGTTGATTGGCGGTACAGAAGTTATTTTACGCGGCGGCGCGCGTACGGACAAAGATTATCTGGCCTTACTGAAAACGCGTCCGGCAATCGGCACGGTGCTGAACCAGGGAGACTATGACAATTTTAAGAAATCGTTAACCAGCGTGTCGCTACGTAAAGGCTATTTCGACAGCGAATTCGTTAAAAGTCAGTTGGGAATTGCTCTGGGCCGTCATCAGGCGTTTTGGGATATTGATTATGATAGCGGTGAGCGCTATCGCTTCGGACCTGTCACCTTCGAAGGTTCGCAGATTCGTGATGAATATTTACAAAATCTGTTGCCGTTTAAAGAGGGCGATGAGTACGAATCGAAAGATTTGGCGGAACTAAACCGCCGACTTTCCGCTACCGGATGGTTTAATTCTGTCGTGGTGGCGCCGGAATTTGAGAAATCGCGTAAAACAAAAATTCTGCCGTTAAAAGGCGTGGTATCGCCGCGAACCGAAAACACGATTGAAACCGGGGTGGGGTACTCCACCGACGTCGGGCCGCGCGTGAAAGCGTCGTGGAAAAAACCGTGGATGAACTCCTACGGTCATAGCCTGACCACCAGCACCAGTATTTCTGCGCCGGAACAGGTGCTGGATTTTAGTTATAAAATGCCGCTGCTGAAAAACCCGCTGGAGCAATACTATCTGGTCCAGGGCGGTTTTAAACGTACCGATTTGAATGATACGGAGCAGGACTCGACCACGCTTGCCGTGTCGCGTTACTGGGACCTTTCCAGCGGTTGGCAGCGGGCAATTAACCTGCGCTGGAGTTTCGACCACTTTACCCAGGGGAACGTCACCAATACCACCATGCTGTTCTACCCGGGCGTGATGATCAGCCGAACCCGCTCGCGAGGGGGGCTGATGCCAACCTGGGGCGATTCGCAGCGCTACTCGGTAGACTATTCGAATACGGCCTGGGGCTCCGACGTGGATTTCTCCGTGCTGCAGGCGCAAAACGTCTGGATTCGGACTTTGTACGATCGCCACCGTTTTGTGATGCGCGCCAATTTGGGCTGGATAGAAACCGGTGATTTCGACAAAGTTCCGCCGGATTTACGTTTCTTCGCCGGGGGCGACCGCAGTATTCGCGGCTATAAATACAAATCTATTTCGCCTAAAGACAGCGACGGCAATCTTAAAGGCGCCTCAAAACTGGCAACCGGATCGCTGGAGTACCAGTATAACGTCACCGGCAAATGGTGGGGGGCAGTGTTTGTCGATAGCGGCGAGGCGGTGAGTGATATTCGCCGTAGCGATTTCAAAACCGGGACCGGGGTCGGCGTGCGCTGGGCGTCGCCGGTTGGGCCTGTCAAACTCGATTTTGCCGTACCGGTCGGCGACAAAGACGAACACGGTTTACAGTTTTATATCGGTCTGGGGCCTGAATTATGAGTTTATGGAAGAAAATAAGCCTCGGCGTGTTGATTTTCATTGTGGTGTTACTGGCGAGCGTTGCGTTTCTGGTCGGGACGACGACGGGGCTGCATCTGGTATTCAGTGCGGCGAACCGCTGGGTGCCGGGGCTGGAGATTGGGCAGGTCACCGGCGGCTGGCGGGACTTATCGTTAAAAAATATCCGCTATGAGCAGCCGGGCGTTGCGGTGAATGCGGGCGAAATTCATCTGGCCGTCGGGCTTGATTGCCTGTGGCGCAGTAGCCTGTGCGTCAATGATCTGGCGCTAAAAGACATCAATGTCGCTATCGACAGCAAAAAAATGCCGCCTTCCGAACCGGCGCAAGAAGAGGAAGAAAGCGGACCGCTGAACCTCTCCACGCCCTGGCCCATCACGCTGTCGCGCGTGGCGCTGAATAACATCAATATCAAGATTGATGACACTACCGTTTCGGTGCTGGATTTTACCTCCGGGCTGGCATGGCAGGAGAAAAACCTGACCCTGAAACCGACGCGGCTTCAGGGATTGCTGATCGCGCTGCCGAAGGTCGCTGACGTGGCGCAGGAAGAGGTGGTTGAACCCAAAATCGAGAAACCTCAACCGGATGAAAAGCCGCTTGGCGAAACGCTAAAAGATCTGTTTGCAAAACCGGTAATGCCGGAGATGACCGATGTTCACCTGCCGCTCAATCTGAATATCGAGTCGTTTCGCGGCGAGCAGCTACGCATCACCGGCGATACCGATCTGACAGTGCGCACGATGCTGCTTAAAGTCAGCAGTATCGACGGTAATATGAAGCTGGATACTCTGGATATCGACGCCAACCAGGGCACGGTGAAAGCCTCCGGTACGGCGCAGCTCGCCAATAACTGGCCGGTTGATATTACGCTCAACAGTACGCTGAATATCGATCCGCTAAAGGGTGAAAAGATAAAACTCAAGGTCGGCGGCGCGTTACGCGAACAACTGGAGGTCGGGGTGAACCTTTCCGGGCCGATGGATGTCGCGCTTCGCGCCCAGACGCGGCTGGCGGAGGCCGGTTTACCGCTCAATCTTGAGGTCGTCAGCCAACGCATTGCCTGGCCATTGACGGGTGATACCCAGTTTCAGGCTGACGATCTGAAGCTCAAACTGAGCGGTAAGATGACCGACTATACGTTGTCGATGCGAACCGCCGTGAAAGGACAAGATATTCCGCCGGCGACCATCACGCTGGATGCCAAAGGGAATGAGCGGCAGATTAATCTCGATAAACTCACCGTCGCCGCTCTGGAGGGAAAAACCGAACTGAAAGCGCTGGTGGACTGGCAGCAGGCGATTAGCTGGCGTGGCGAACTGACGCTGAATGGCATCAATACCGCTAAAGAGATCCCGGACTGGCCCGCGAAGCTTAACGGCGTCATGAAAACCAAAGGCAGCCTCTACGGCGGCACCTGGCAGATGGATGTTCCGGAGCTCAAGCTGACCGGTAATGTGAAGCAGAATAGCGTTAACGTCAACGGGACGCTAAAGGGCAACAGCTACATGCAGTGGACGATCCCGGGGCTGCACCTTGTGCTGGGCCCAAACAGCGCCGATATAAAAGGCGAGCTTGGCGTTAAGGCGCTGAATCTTGACGCCGCCATCGATGCGCCAGGGCTGGATAATGCGCTGCCAGGGCTGGGCGGCATGGCAAAAGGAATCGTTAAAGTCCGTGGTACGGTAGAAGCGCCGCAGTTGTTGGCGGATATCACCGCCCGCGGTCTGCGCTGGCAGGAGCTGTCTGTCGCCCAGGCGCGCATTGAGGGCGATATTAAATCCACCGATCAGATAGCGGGCCATCTCAACGTTCGCGTAGAGCGGATTTCGCAACCCGACGTTAACATCAATCTGGTGACGCTTGACGCCAAAGGCAGCGAGAAGCAGCATCAGCTACAGCTCCGTGTTCAGGGAGAACCGGTATCCGGTCAACTCTCCCTGACAGGCAGTTTTGATCGCGAGGCGGCGCGCTGGAAAGGGACGTTAAGCGACACCCGTTTCCAGACGCCAGTGGGGCCATGGTCGTTGACCCGCGCGATTGCGCTGGACTACCGTAATAAAGAACAGAAAATCAGTATCGGGCCGCATTGTTGGCTGAACCCGAACGCCGAGCTGTGCATCCCGCAAACCATTGATGCGGGCGCCGCAGGACGGGCGGTGGTCAATCTCAACCGCTTTGATCTGGCGATGCTGAAGCCATTTATGCCTGATACCACTCAGGCCAGCGGGATCTTTAGCGGGAAAGCGGACGTGTCGTGGGACACCACCCAGGAGGGATTGCCGCAGGGGAAGGTCACGCTTTCCGGTCGTAATGTGAAGGTCACGCAGACCGTCAATGACGCGCCGTTACCGGTCGCGTTTGAGACGCTGAACCTCAGCGCCGATCTGCACAATAATCGCGCCGAGCTGGGATGGCTGATTCGCCTGACGAACAATGGTCAATTCGATGGCCAGGTGCAGGTAACCGATCCTCAGGGGCGGCGCAATCTCGGCGGTAACGTCAACATGCGCAATGTCAATCTGGCGATGGTCAACCCTGTCTTTTCGCGCGGCGAAAAAGCGGCGGGAATGTTAAACGCCAGGCTACGTCTGGGCGGCGATGTGCAAAGCCCGCAGTTATTTGGTCAGTTGCAGCTTAGCGCGCTGGATATTGACGGTAATTTTATGCCGTTTGAGATGCAGCCGAGCCAGCTCACCATGAACTTTAGCGGTACGCGTTCGACGCTCGCCGGTATCGTGCGAACACAACAAGGGCAAATTAACCTGAACGGCAACGCCGACTGGAGTCAGATTGACAACTGGCGCGCGCGGGTGACGGCGAAAGGCAGCCGGGTGCGGATTACCGTTCCGCCGATGGTGCGCCTGGATGTCTCGCCGGATGTGGTCTTTGACGCGACGCCTTCGCTGTTCACGTTGGATGGGCGTGTGGACGTTCCGTGGGCGCGAATTGTGGTGCACGACCTGCCGGAGAGCGCGGTCGGCGTCTCCAGTGATGTGGTTATGCTCAATAATGACCTGCAACCAGAAACGCCGCAGACAGCGTCTATTCCCATCAACAGTAATCTGACGGTCCACGTCGGCAACAACGTGCGCATCGACGCCTTCGGGCTTAAAGCGCGTTTGACCGGCGATTTGAAAGTCGCGCAGGATAAGCAGGGACTGGGGCTGAATGGTCAAATCAATATTCCTGACGGCCGATTCCACGCCTACGGCCAGGACCTGCTTGTCCGTAAAGGCGAGCTGCTGTTCTCCGGCCCGCCGGATCAGCCGCTGCTCAATATCGAAGCGATCCGTAACCCTGACGCCACCGAAGACGATGTCATTGCGGGCGTGCGTGTCACAGGCACTGCTGATGAACCCAAAGCGGAAATCTTCTCCGATCCGGCGATGCCGCAGGCTGAAGCGCTTTCTTATCTGCTGCGTGGGCAGGGGTTGGACAGCAATCAGAGTGATAGCGCAGCAATGACCTCCATGCTTATTGGCCTGGGGGTTGCGCAAAGTGGTCAGGTTGTGGGTAAAATCGGAGAGACATTCGGCGTAAGTAATCTGGCGCTGGACACGCAAGGGGTGGGCGATTCGTCCCAGGTTGTGGTCAGCGGCTATGTACTGCCGGGTCTACAGGTGAAGTATGGTGTAGGGATATTTGACTCTCTGGCGACGCTCACGTTACGTTATCGCCTGATGCCTAAGCTATATCTGGAAGCAGTGTCTGGCGTAGATCAGGCACTTGATTTGCTCTATCAGTTTGAGTTTTAGCAATGCGAATATTTGTCTATGGCAGTTTACGACAGAAACAAGGCAACAGTCACTGGATGACCAATGCCCAATTGCTTGGCGATTACCGTATCGATAACTACCAGTTGTATAGTCTGGGCCACTATCCAGGCGCAGTTCCGGGAAACGGAGCGGTATACGGTGAAGTTTATCGAATTGATAACGCCACGCTGGCCGAACTTGATGCTTTGCGCACCAGGGGCGGTGAATACGCACGCCAGTTAATCCAGACGCCTTACGGCAGCGCATGGATGTATGTATATCAACGTCCTGTTGATGGGTTAACTCTGATTGAAAGCGGTGACTGGTTAGACAGAAACCAGCCCTGAACTGAACACGCCACCCTCGGGTGGCGTTGTTTTTTTACATTCTGGCTGATGGCGCTAGCGCCGGGCATGGTGAGCTCTTATTCTGCCGTAGATCAATAATGACGCGCCGCCCAGGATAACAATGCATCCAAGAACCATAAATCCCTGCATATAGCTGCCAGTTGTCCGGTAAAAATAGCCGACCATTAGGCCTGCCAACGTACCGCCGCCGCCAGCGCCGATGCCATTAATAATACCGGAGGCTGGGCCAATCGCATGGGGTTTAACGTTAGACTGGATAATCGACCAGATGTTGGGGGTAAAGCTGGCGGCATAATAACCCATCGCCAGGGTAATGAGCGTGATTTTAAAGCCCGGCGCATCGACAAATGGCAGGAGAAATAACATCACGCCGGGGATTAGTAGGCCCAGTGAAGCAATAAGTACACGCTTTTGTGTCTTATCACTGATCCATGAGATAGGGATTGCCAGTATAACCGCAGTCAGATAAGGCAGAGAACTGACCAATGCTTTACTGAATCCGGTATAGCCGAGAGAATTGACAACCATGGGGATCCATAACGTAATTCCCCAGAACAACATCCCTTGAGTGATGTAGGTAAAAATAAGGAGTAGGAAGGGGGTTCCGCCCAGCGATTCCAGGGTAAGTTTAGTTTTCTCTGTTGGCGCCGGCGCACGATAATAAGGCGCTTCTTCCTGTTTCTTCAGCATTGTTATATAAAGTGGAACCACAACAACAATGCCGATCACACCAGTGATAATAAAAACATTTCGCCAACCGAAGGCAGCATCCAGCGGGGACAAAATCATAAATCCCAGGCCTAATGCCAGGAACTGTCCATAATACTGGATAATGCTGTTCGCCTGCGTCCGTTCTTTGTCTGAAAACCAGTCGCTGGCGAAGCGGGACTGCTGCGGCCAATAAATGCCTTCGGTAATGCCAAGCACCAGCCGACAAATCAAAATAACGTACACTGACGAGGTAAATCCGACAAAAACGGTCGCAATCGACCAGATTAGCACCATCAGAATGACTATTTTTTTCGGATCGTATCGCTGGGTAAATACGCCGCCAAAAATATTTGAAAAGGCATAGCCAATAAGAAATATGGTTAATACAATGCTGGCCGTTGCGCCATCAATATTCAGGTCGTGTGTAATCGTAGGTAACGTAACGGAAAGATTAGAACGGTCAAGATAAGCAACAAAAAGGCCGAACATTAATGTCGCGCCGATCCGTAGCCATTTTTGCATTGAGGTCATTTTTCAACTCCGTTTGGCCGCGCGCCAAAATCAATTTGACGAAATAATATCTCACCGGATTTTATGGTCATTTGTGGTACCAGCACATGCGTCCCCGTGAGCGTTTCACCATGAATATCGGCAAATTCAACATGCCTGTTTTTTAATTTAAAGATGGCGATATCGGCAAATGCCCCAGGGGCCAGCGTACCAATTTCTGCTGCCATGCCCAATAAAACTGCTGGGGTATGGGTACAGGCGTTAATGACATCGGTAAGCGCGACGCCGAGTGCTAAGTATTTCGATAAAATCCATGGTAAAGCGTAAACAGGCCAGGCGAGTTTAGTGATGGTTGAGAGATCGCTACTGATGATATCCGGAAGAAAGCCATTAGCGATGGCCCGGCGTGCCGTGTTCATTGAAAAATGGCTGCGACCATTGGCGGCATCAAATATAACGCCTCGTTCTCTTGCCTGACGGACTTCGGCTAAGACGGCGCCTTCATCAGTAAGAATGGTGCTACCTTTGCCGTGAAACGCATGAGCGATAATATCGCCGCGGCGTAGCAAGGAGACAAGTTCTTTCATGGGAACAACGGGATGAGTCGAGTGTATTGCCACGGGACACCTTAAATCGTTGGCAATACGAAGGGATTCAGTCAGCGGTTTTAAGCCATATTCAGCAATGTCCTCAGTCTGAACCTTGAGTTTTAATCCCTGAAGAACGTTGCGATACTGGCGAAACAGCGCGTGGATCTTATTTTCATCAATATTGTCCGGATCATAATTTTCTTGTGACCAGGTTTGGCCCGGCGGCGACACGGTCAGAAACGCTTTGATTCGAACTTTGCTGGCGCAAATCACCGTTCGGTAGAAGGCATCAAAGTTTGCCGTACCGGCAGAACCTGCATCCACGACGGTAGTGACGCCATTCGGCGGCATGTACATATCAGGCCTGACGCCGCCTTCCGTCGCGTCATAAAAAACATGCGCGTGATAATCGATAAGACCAGGAGTGACGATCATGCCGTCGGCATGGATAATCCGGGTCTCCGAAGTTACAGGATATTTATCGGCATCAACGATAATATCGTTAATGATGCGTAACGTGTTAATCTCATTAATATTACGAGCGGGATCGATGATATGTCCACCGGTAATTAATATATCATTTTTCATCATAATCTCTTAAAATAGTAAATAATTATGGCAGCCCTTGAAAATATATTAAAAAGTGTGTTTTGAGCGGATGTTATGTTGGATTAAAAATACGGTTATTGGTAGGGAGAGCTTAGGATACCTTATTAAAAAGGTAATCGGGCTTATGCACTAAATAAGAATTTAGCGCTTGCTAATATTTAGGGCGTAAGTCCATGGGAGTCTGGGTGCATTCACAAAACAATTATTATCTTAAGCTTTTTAGAGAAAACGTGAGCGTATTCAACCCGTTTTAATAAAAAATAAGGTAAAATCTTATTCATTCCGTGAATGTTAAACTAATAATGATAAAAATTGTGCTCTATTCATTAGCCAATAAAAAGGCCCTCATTACTATGAGAGCCTTTATCTTGACGCTTATGTAAAAGCGAACTTATTTCTTCGCTGCGCGCTCGAAGGAGGCAACGATTTCCGCTTTAGCCGCTTCGGCGTTGTCCCAACCGTCAACTTTCACCCATTTGCCTTTTTCGAGATCTTTATAATGCTCGAAGAAATGAGTGATCTGCGCTTTCAGCAGTTCTGGCAGATCGTTCACATCTTTAATGTGATCGTACTCTTTGCTCAGTTTGGTGTGCGGTACGGCAACCAGTTTCGCATCTTCACCGGATTCGTCGGTCATTTTCAGTACGCCAACCGGACGGCAACGGATGACGGCGCCTGGCTGCAGCGGGTACGGCGTCGGGACCAGAACGTCTACCGGGTCGCCGTCCAGAGACAGGGTGTGGTTGATGTAACCGTAGTTGCACGGATAGAACATCGCGGTGGACATGAAGCGGTCAACGAACAGCGCGCCGCTCTCTTTGTCAACTTCGTATTTGATCGGATCTGCATTAGCCGGGATCTCGATAACGACGTAGATATCTTCCGGCAGTTCTTTACCCGCCGGGACGTTGAGTAAGCTCATGTCTGTTTCCTTTGAATTTATGACAAACAAGTGGCGAGTATTATAGCCAACTCACGCCGAAAGTCTTCGCTTGTTTTCGTTTCCGCCTCATCTGGCGCGTCGTTGCGGAGCATAAACGACAAAGGTTAAGAACCGGAAAAATCACGGGCCTGATAAGGCAACGCCGCCATCGGACATGTTATTGCCTAATGGCGGCTTCATGCGTTATTCCGCATGGTGGTAAAGATTACGCGTCCGGGTATTCGCGGATAAAACGTTCCACATCGTCAACCATATGGCGGTTGCCGACGAAGAACGAGCGGCGCTGGTGCAGGCTTTCCGGAATGATATCCAGAATACGTTCTTTACCATCGCTTGCTTTGCCGCCGGCCTGTTCCGCGAGGAACGCCATCGGGTTGCATTCATACAGCAGACGCAGTTTTCCCTGCGGATGGCTGGCGGTGCTGGGGTAGAGATAGATGCCGCCTTTCAGCAGGTTGCGGTGGAAATCGGCCACCAGAGAGCCAATGTAACGTGAGGTATAAGGGCGACTTGTTGAACTATCCTCTTCCTGGCAGAATTTGATGTACTTCTTCACGCCATTCGGGAACTTAATATAGTTGCCTTCGTTAATGGAGTAGGTTTTACCCTTTTCCGGGAAACGCATACGTTCCTGGCACAGACAGAACACGCCTAACGACGGATCGTAGGTGAAAGCGTGTACGCCGCAGCCGGTGGTGTAAACCAGCATGGTGGACGAGCCATACACGACATATCCCGCAGCGACCTGTTTGTTGCCCGGTTGCAGGAAATCTTCTTCGGTGACCGGCGTGCCGACGGGCGTCACGCGGCGATAAATCGAGAAAATCGTACCGACAGAGACGTTAACGTCGATGTTAGAAGAGCCATCCAGAGGGTCCATCAGCACCACATATTTCGCGTGTTCGCAGCCTTCAAAGACGACAATTTCGTCCTCTTCTTCCGATGCGATGCCCGCTACAATATCGCGCGCTTTTAGTGCAGCTTTCAGTTTCTCGTTCGCGAACAGATCGAGTTTCTGCTGAACCTCGCCCTGTACGTTCTCAGCACCGCTGGCACCCAGGATATCGACCAGACCGGCCTTGTTGATATCGCGGTGGATGATCTTGGCGCCCAATTTTATTGCCGACAGCAAAGCAGTGAGCTCACCGGTAGCCTGAGAGAACTCGTGCTGCTTTTCGACAATAAATTCACCTAACGTTTTCATAACACTTTCCCTGCAATTGATTGGAGTAAAGCGACCGTAACAATCTTAACAAACATTTCAGATGATGCGCTCAGGTGAATCGCGCCAGCAACGTACAGATTTACCTGAAATGCGTTTCTCACTTGCCAGACATGTGCGTAAAATGGCTCGCAGATAAAAAAAGGATAGTGACGTATGCGCATTCATATTTTGGGAATTTGTGGCACTTTCATGGGGGGGCTGGCGATGCTGGCTCGCTCGCTTGGTCATGAAGTAACGGGTTCGGATGCCAATGTGTATCCGCCGATGAGTACCTTACTTGAGAAGCAAGGCATTGATCTGATCCAGGGGTATGACGCCAGCCAGCTCGATCCGCAGCCGGATCTGGTGATTATCGGCAATGCGATGACGCGCGGGAATCCGTGCGTGGAAGCGGTGCTGGAAAAAAACATTCCCTTTATGTCTGGTCCACAGTGGCTGCATGACTTTGTGTTGCGCGACCGCTGGGTACTGGCGGTCGCCGGTACCCACGGCAAAACCACGACCGCAGGCATGGCGACCTGGATACTGGAAGCGTGCGGATACAAACCGGGCTTCGTGATCGGCGGCGTACCGGGCAACTTTGAGGTTTCCGCGCGCCTGGGCGAGAGCCCGTTCTTTGTTATCGAAGCGGATGAGTACGACTGCGCGTTCTTTGATAAACGTTCTAAATTTGTGCATTACTGCCCGCGGACGTTGATCCTCAACAACCTTGAGTTTGATCATGCCGACATCTTCGACGATCTGAAAGCGATCCAGAAGCAGTTCCACCATCTGGTGCGCATCGTGCCGGGGCAGGGGCGCATCATCTGGCCGGAAAACGACATCAACCTGAAACAGACCATGGCGCTGGGCTGCTGGAGCGAGCAGGAGCTGGTGGGCGAGCAGGGACACTGGCAGGCGAAGAAGCTGACTACGGATGCTTCCGCGTGGGAAGTGTGGCTGGACGGCGAAAAAGTCGGCGATGTGAAATGGGGCCTGGTCGGCGAACATAACATGCACAACGGTCTGATGGCGATTGCCGCCGCGCGCCACGTGGGCGTCGCGCCCGCAGAAGCGGCCAGTGCGCTGGGGTCATTTATTAACGCCCGCCGCCGTCTGGAGCTACGCGGCGAAGCGAACGGCGTGACGGTGTATGACGATTTTGCTCACCATCCGACGGCAATTCTGGCCACGCTGGCGGCGCTGCGCGGTAAAGTGGGCGGCACCGCGCGCATTATCGCAGTGCTGGAGCCGCGTTCTAACACGATGAAAATGGGATTATGCAAGGATGACCTGGCACCGTCGTTAGGGCGTGCGGATGAAGTGTTCCTGCTGCAGCCGCCGCATATTCCGTGGCAAGTGGCGGAAGTCGCCGAAGCCTGCGTACAGCCTGCTCACTGGAGTGGAGATGTCGATACGCTGGCGGATATGGTGGTGAAAACCGCACAGCCTGGCGATCATATCCTGGTGATGAGCAACGGCGGTTTCGGCGGCATCCATCAGAAATTGCTGGATGGGCTGGCGAAAAAAGCACTGGTTGTGGAGTAAAAAATGCCCGGTGGCGCTGCGCTTACCGGGCCTACAATAGGTACATTCCCGTAGGCCGGAGAAGGCGCCAGCGCCGCCATCCGGCAGACGCTATCAACGTGTAAAATTACCCTTCGTTTTCCGCCAGCTCGCGCAGATACTGGAAGATCTGACGCGCTGATTTCGGCGGTTTGTTGCCTTCTTTCTCTTTCTTCGCATTGCGGATCAATGAACGAAGCTGTTGACGATCGGCGTGCGGCCACAGGGTCAGTACTTCGGCTACCGCGTCATCGCCTTCGACGATCAGACGATCGCGCAGATGCTCAAGCTTGTGAAACAGCACCACCTGCTGATTATGGCGGTTCTTCAGCTTGTCCAGCGCCTGGCGAATAGGTTCAACGTCGCGTTGGCGCAGCATTTTTCCGATAAGCTGCAACTGGCGGCGGCGTCCTTCCATTTTGATACGCTGGGCCAGTTCAATGGCGTCGCGCAGATCGGCGTCCAGCGGGATCTTATCCAGCGCGTTTTTCCCCAGATCCACCAGTTCCGCGCCCAGGCGTTTTAATTCCTCGGCATCGCGTTTAATTTCACTTTTACTGACCCAGATAATTTCATCGTCTTCGTCTTCGATGTCATCACCGGGAACGTCGTCGAGCCAGTCTTCGGGCTGCTTTGTCATGTCAGGCTCCTTAAAAAAAGAGGCTAATGTTACCAGTTAAGATGCGCACTGAAAAACGGTTCTCTGTTAGACTTCAGAGAAACTCTCTCTACATTATGGCATTTGCAATGAAAGTAATCTCACAAGTTGAAGCGCAGCGTAAGATTCTGGAAGAAGCAGTTTCGACAGCGCTGGAGTTAGCCTCAGGCAAATCGGATGGGGCGGAAGTCGCCGTCAGCAAGACCACCGGCATTAGCGTCAGCACCCGTTATGGTGAAGTAGAGAATGTCGAATTTAATAGCGACGGCGCGCTGGGCATTACGGTGTATCACCAGAACCGCAAAGGCAGCGCCTCTTCGACGGATTTAAGCCCGCAGGCGATTGCCCGTACCGTGCAGGCCGCGCTGGATATCGCGCGTTACACGTCGCCGGACCCGTGCGCAGGCGTGGCGGACAAAGAACTGCTGGCGTTTGACGCGCCGGATCTGGACTTGTTCCACCCGGCAGAGGTTACGCCAGACGAAGCCATTGAACTGGCCGCGCGTGCGGAGCAGGCTTCTCTAAAGGCGGATAAACGCATCACCAATACTGAAGGCGGGAGCTTTAACAGCCATTACGGCATTAAAGTGTTCGGCAACAGCCACGGCATGTTGCAGGGATATTGCTCCACGCGCCATTCGCTCTCAAGCTGCGTCATCGCTGAAGAGAACGGCGACATGGAGCGCGATTACGCTTACACCATCGGTCGGGCAATGGCGGATCTGCAAGCGCCGGAATGGGTCGGGGCCGAGTGCGCGCGCCGCACCTTATCCCGCCTGTCGCCGCGCAAGCTCTCCACCATGAAAGCGCCGGTCATTTTCGCCAATGAAGTGGCGACAGGGCTATTTGGTCATCTGGTCGGGGCGATTGCCGGCGGCGCGGTATACCGTAAATCCACTTTTCTGCTCGACTCGCTGGGCAAACAAATTCTGCCGGAATGGTTAACCATCGAAGAACACCCGCATCTGCTAAAAGGGCTGGCGTCTTCGCCGTTCGACAGCGAAGGCGTGCGTACAGAGCGCCGGGACATTGTGAAGGATGGCGTACTGACGCAATGGTTGCTGACCAACTATTCCGCCCGCAAACTGGGGCTGAAAAGTACCGGTCATGCTGGCGGGATTCATAACTGGCGTATCGCCGGGCAGGGGCTGAACTTTGAGCAGTTGCTAAAAGAGATGGGCACCGGCCTGGTGGTGACGGAACTGATGGGCCAGGGCGTCAGCGGTATTACCGGCGACTACTCCCGCGGCGCTGCGGGATTCTGGGTTGAAAATGGTGAAATCCAGTACCCGGTAAGTGAAATTACCATTGCCGGTAATTTAAAAGAGATGTGGCGTAATATTGTCACCGTGGGTGATGATATTGAAACGCGCAGTAATATACAGTGTGGTTCGGTATTGTTACCGGAGATGAAAATCGCCGGACAATAATACCCGTCATACTTCAGGCTGCAGGCGCGTTGGCTGCCTGCAACTCGAATTATTCAGGGTATTACACTTATCGTTAATAATAAAAAAGGAAGTGAGCAATGCGTAAAAGCCTGTTAGCTATTCTTGCTGTGTCATCGCTGGTATTCGGTTCGGCTGTTTTTGCTGCCGATCTTGAAGATAATATGGATATTCTCAATGATAACCTGAAAGTTGTTGAGAAAACGGATAGTGCCCCTGAACTGAAAGCGGCATTAACCAAAATGCGCGCGGCCGCGCTGGATGCTCAAAAAGCTACGCCGCCAAAGCTGGAAGATAAAGCGCCGGATAGCCCGGAAATGAAGGATTTTCGTCACGGTTTTGACATTCTGGTCGGCCAAATTGATGGCGCGCTGAAGCTGGCGAACGAAGGTAACGTTAAAGAAGCGAAAGCGGCGGCGGAAGCGCTAAAAACCACCCGCAATACGTATCATAAGAAGTATCGTTAATTTTTGTGGGATGGCGGCTTCGCTTTATCCGCAGGTCGCCATCCGGCAAAATGTAATACCCATCACACTTTCTCACTTTATACGGCAACGTCATTGTTTCGCCATTTCCTCTTTATGCCGCGATAGATCTCACACTTTCCCGGCGATAATTCATTAATGCCGCCTTTTCTGTGGCGCAGATCACCTATCCCACTCGCGTTTCCACTTCGAGGTGGAAAATAACTCGCTACAAACTTTTAACCCTTGCCGCTAGTTTTATCTCATTGCCATTAACGGGGTGAGACGCGTGGATAACGGAGCAGTAAAACACGATGCCGGTGAGCGAATTAACGAACTGGCTGAACAGGTGTTAACGCAGGTGGATGGCCTGCTGGGGCGTCATCACATTGTCCCCAATGCGGTACAGACGCAAATGCTGACCTCGCACGTTCGCGCGATGGCGCACCGGTCAATTACCGGCGAGCCTTTACCGGAAGTCGATGCCAGCTTGTTTGATGAAATCTCAGCCGAATCAATGGCGCTCGCCCGCGAAATCGTGGCGGCGTTTGGCAACCTTCCTGACGAAGAAGCCTGGCTATTATCGGTACATTTTGAAGTCGCGAAAGACAACCTCTAAGGAGCAAAAAATGGAACAGATTACCGTCGTGATTGGCGATCGCCTGGGTAAAGGCCAGAAAGTGGCGGCAGGCGTGGAAAAAGCGGGCGGTCGCGCGGTCGTCGTACCGGGCGTCGCGGCAGACATGAAGCTGGGCGATGTGATGAAAGCGGAAAACGCCACCTTCGGCATTTCATTTTGCGGCAGCGGCGGCGCGGGCGCTATCACCGCGCAAAACAAGCATGGCTACAAAGCCAAATATGGAATGCGGTCAGTGGATGAAGGCGTCACCGCTATCAATGAAGGCTGCAACGTGTTGGGTTTCGGCTTTATGGATAAAGAAGAGCTCGGCGAGCGCCTGGTGCAGGCGTGGCAAAAGAAATACGGCGCCTGATGATGAAAGAGCAATTCACCACCACGGTGAGAGTAAAAGGCAAGGGCGACGCCAAAGCACGCGCCTTTGCCGATGCGCTGAACCATGTTCAGTCGGCGGTGATGAGAGAGTCGCCGTATATCTTACTGCGTATTGAGCCACAGGATGTGCGGATTGTTCAGGCGCATGAGTCGGTGCGTAAAGAGGCCTTTCTGTTTTTCTTTTTGCGCCGGGAACGACGCACTTACAGCGTGGAGCTGGATGTGACCGTCAACGTGACCGCCATCAATCTCGACAGGGTGGATTTCGTCGCGAAACGCTGATTTTTATTAAAAAGGCATAGTTATGTTCCTGATAATACTAATTAAATCGCTCATTATCGGCGCGCTGGTCGGCGTAGGGGTGGGCGCTGGGGCTGCACGCATGTTTCACGCGCCAACCACGCAGGGGATGGGCGCGTTCCGTACGTTGGGTGAACTCAACTCTTGTGAAGGCGACCCGGCATCTCACTTCTCCTTTGGACTGGGTTTCTTCTTTAACGCCTGGGCGTCGTCTGTGGCGGCCGGATCGTTCACCCAGGATGTCGATCACCGCATCATCCCTAACTGGGGCGCGGCGGCGCTAATGATCAAAAACCGTAACGTTGGCGAGACGCTGCACGACCCGAAAAAAATGGCGATCGCCTGCGCCGTCATCGGCATGATCGTCGTGACGTTCCTTAACCTGACCGCCTCATCCGTGCCAGAAGCGTTACAGGTGACGGCGGTTAAGGTGCTGGTACCGGCGGCAAACCTGCTGGTCAACATCGTCATGCCTGTGATCTTCTGGTTAGCGGCGATCGACGCCGGTAAAAAATCGGGCTTCTGGGCCACCGTTTTCGGCGGCGCGGCGCAGCTCATCATGGGGAACGCCGTACCGGGGCTGGTACTGGGTATTTTGATCGGTAAAGGCGTAGAAGAGAGCGGCTGGAACCATGTCACCAAAGTGATGATGGTCGCCATCGTTTTGCTGTTTGTGTTGAGCGGCTTCTTCCGCGGCTTCGACATGAAAATGATCGAGTCTTTCAACATGACGGTACCGAACTGGCTTGAACTGATCCACAACTCGCTCAGCGGCAAATAACGGAGGCCACAATGGAAGAGAATAAAGGTTTTTGGTATGCCGACTGGTCGTTCCCGATCTTTGTTGGCCTGCTCTCCTCCGGCGTTTTCGCCGGGACGCATATGTACTATCTGTACGGTATCGGCGCATTTAACGAAGTCGCTTTTGTGGCGATGTTGAAAGCGGGGATGGATACCGGCGTCTACGGCGCGGTCGCCGCTTTCGGCGCCAGCTTTTTATTTGCCCGCATTATCGAAGGTTCGCTGGTCGGGATTCTGGATATCGGCGGGGCAATTCAGACCGGCGTGGGCTTAGGGGTTCCGGCGTTACTGCTGGGAGCTGGCTTTGTCTTCCCGGTGGCGAACTTTATCGCTTCGCTGATAACCGGTCTGGTGATTGGCCTGGCGATTGGCTACATCATTATTCTGGCGCGTAAGTTCACCATTAATCAGAGCGACTCCACGTACGGGGCGGACGTCATGATGGGGGCCGGTAACGCTTCAGGCCGCTTTCTGGGGCCGTTGATTATCCTCAGCGCCATGACGGCGTCGATTCCTATTGGTCTGGGCTCTCTGGTGGGCGCGCTGCTGTTTTATATCTGGCAGAAGCCGATTACCGGCGGCGCGATTTTAGGCGCGATGATCCTCGGTTCCATCTTCCCGGTTGCGATTAGCTAATTGTTGATTTGTAGGCCGGATAAGGCGGTTGCGCCGCCATCCGGCAAAGGAGAGAACGATGTTTGATTTACTCCTGCGCCATGCGCGTCTGGTCGATGACACGCTGACTAATATTGCCCTGCAAGACGGCAAAATCGCGGCGTTGGGTGACGTTGATGGTCCGGCGCTGAAAACCCTCGATCTACGCGGCGAGTGTTACGCCAGCGCGGGTTGGATTGATTCTCACGTTCACTGCTACCCGACATCGCCGATTTACCACGACGAACCGGACAGCGTGGGTATTGCCACTGGCGTTACCACAGTGGTGGATGCCGGTAGCACTGGCGCAGATGATATTGACGATTTTTACACCCTGACCCGTGACGCGGCCACCGAGGTTTATGCGCTGCTGAATGTTTCACGCGTCGGGCTTATTGCCCAAAACGAGCTGGCTAACATGGCCAATATTGACGCCGATGCGGTCCGGCAGGCGGTAAAACGCCACCCGGATTTTATCGTCGGCCTCAAGGCGCGGATGAGCAGCAGCGTGGTAGGCGTTAACGGCATCACGCCGCTGGAACGCGCTAAAGCCATGCAGCAAGAAAACGGCAACCTGCCGTTGATGGTGCATATTGGCAATAACCCGCCGGATCTGGACGAAATCGCGGAGCGTCTGACGGCGGGCGATATCATTACCCACTGTTACAACGGTAAGCCGAACCGTATTCTGACGCCGGAAGGCGAGCTGCGCGCCTCGGTGACACGAGCGCTGGCGCGCGGCGTGCGTCTGGACGTTGGGCATGGTACCGCCAGCCTGAGCTTTGCGGTGGCGAAACGCGCCATTAGCCTGGGGATTTTACCGCATACCATCAGTTCCGATATCTACTGCCGTAACCGCATCAATGGCCCGGTGCATTCGCTGGCTAATGTGATGTCGAAATTCCTCGCCATCGGCATGTCGCTGCCGCAGGTCATTGCGTGCGTGACGGCCAATGCCGCCGATAGCCTGAATCTGAAAACCAAAGGTCGTCTTCAGCCTGGTCTGGATGCCGACCTGACCCTCTTTACGCTTAAACGCCAGCCCACCGTGTTGGTAGACGCGGAAAACGACAGCTTACAGGCTGAAGAATTGCTGACGCCGCTTGCCGCGATACGCGCAGGCAAGGGCTATATGACCGAACAAGGGAGCGCGGAACATGCCTTCGATTTTTGAGAAGTATCAATTAAAACAGGTGATTAACGCCTCCGGGCGTATGACGGCGCTCGGCGTCTCCACGCCGCGCCCGGAAGTGATAGACGCGGCGATGGCCGGAATGAATCAGTATTTCGAGATGAAAGATCTGGTGAATAAAACCGGCGAGTACATTGCGAAATTGCTGGAAGTGGAAGGGGCGACGGTAGTCTCCTGCGCCAGTGCGGGCCTTGCCCAGTCGGTTGCCGCGGTACTGGTTCAGGACAGCGACTGGTTGCTGGAAAACCTGCACGTTACACCGATTGAAAATAACGAAATCGTCCTGCCAAAGGGCCACAACGTCAACTTTGGCGCGCCGGTGGGAACGATGGTGGCGCTGGGCGGCGGCAAACTGGTGGAAGCCGGTTACGCCAACGAATGTTCCGCCGCGCAGTTGGCGGCGGCCATTACGCCGCGCACGGCGGCTATTCTCTATATCAAATCTCACCACTGCGTACAGAAAAGTATGCTCAGCGTGGAGCAGGCTGCGGTGGTGGCGCGCACGCATAATCTCCCGCTGATTGTGGACGCGGCGGCGGAAGAAGATTTGCAGTGCTACTACCGCGTGGGCGCAGATCTCGTTATCTATAGCGGCGCGAAAGCGATTGAAGGGCCGACCAGCGGGCTGGTGATTGGCAAAACGCAGTATGTTGAGTGGGTAAAACGTCAGTCAGCGGGCATTGGCCGGGCGATGAAGGTCGGCAAAGAAGGAATTGTTGGCCTGACCTGCGCCATTGAATTGTACCTGCGGGCGCAAAAAGAGAGCGGCGCGGAGATGGTAGAAAAAATGGCGCCCTTTATCGACACGTTGAACACGTTTAACGGCGTCAGCGCCCGTGTGGTGTGGGACAGCGCCGGACGCGACATCGCGCGCACGGAAATTAAGTTTGATGAAGCCGTTACCGGCATCGCCACAGGCGAACTGGTAGACGCGCTGAAGCAAGGGGAATACGCGATTTACTTTCGCGGATACAAAGCCAACGAAGGGATTATTGAAGCGGATGTCCGCAGCGTCGATCGCGCGCAGTTAGCGATTGTGGCGCGTCGTATTGGCGAGGTGATTAATCAGGAGAAACAAGCATGAAACTGACCCCTAACTTTTACCGCGATCGCGTTTGCCTGAACGTACTGGCCGGTTCGAAAGATAACGCCCGGGAAATCTACGCGGCGGCGGAAGGTCATGTGCTGGTTGGCGTGCTCTCCAAAAACTATCCGGATGTGGCAAGCGCAGTCGCAGATATGCGTGAATATGCGGCGCTTATCGATAATGCGCTCTCCGTCGGACTGGGGGCAGGCGATCCTAACCAGTCGTCGATGGTGAGCGAAATCTCGCGTCAGGTACAGCCGCAGCATGTCAACCAGGTGTTTACCGGCGTAGGGACCAGCCGGGCGCTGCTGGGGCAAAATGAGACGGTGGTGAACGGTCTTGTCTCGCCGACCGGCACGCCGGGGCTGGTGAAAATTTCCACCGGCCCGCTAAGCAGCCGCGCGCCGGACGGCATCGTACCCATAGAAACGGCGATTGCGCTACTCAAAGACATGGGCGGCAGCTCCGTTAAATACTTTCCGATGGGAGGACTCACCTGTCGCGACGAGTATAAAGCGGTGGCTGAGGCCTGCGCCCGCCATGATTTCTGGCTGGAACCGACGGGCGGCATCGTTCTGGAAAACTTCGCCGAGATTCTGCACATCGCCCTTGATGCAGGTGTAAGCAAAATCATTCCTCACATTTATAGTTCGATTATTGATAAGGTGAGCGGCAACACCCGTGCGGACGATGTGCGTCAGTTACTCGCTATCGTCCGGTCGCGTGTCGGCTAATCATGAGGAGAGAGACGTGCGATTCCCCAACCAACGTTTAGCGCAGCTATTTGCGATGCTGCAAAACGAGACGCTGCCGCAGGACGAGCTGGCGCAGCGGTTGTCGGTCTCCACGCGTACCGTTCGGGCGGATATCGCCGCGCTGAACATGTTGCTGACGCCGCATGGCGCGCAATTTACTCTCAGCCGCGGCAACGGGTATCAGCTCAAAATTGATGATCCGGCACGTTATCAATCCCTGCAAACGCAGCAATCTCCCGCCCTGGAGCGCGGTCCGCGCACCAGCCAGGAGCGGATACACTATTTGCTGGCGCGTTTTTTAACCTCCGCCTTCTCGCTGAAGCTGGAGGATTTAGCAGATGAATGGTTTGTCAGCCGTGCGACGTTGCAGAACGATATGGCGGACGTACGCGAGCATTTGCTGCGTTATCATCTGACGCTGGAAACGCGTCCGCGTCATGGCATGAAACTGTTTGGCGGAGAGATGGCGATTCGCGCCTGTCTGACCGACCTTTTATGGACGCTGGCGCAGCAGGAGCCCTCCCATCCGTTAATTGTTAGTACCACGCTGAACACCGAGGTGTCCCAACGGCTGCAGTCTCTTTTGCCGGATATTTTCTCTCATTGTCAAATCCGCCTGACCGATGAGGGCGAGCTGTTTCTGCGTTTATACTGCGCGGTGGCGGTACGGCGTATTCGCGAGGGGTATCCGTTATCGGAATGCGTGGCGGAGGAGGTCGATGAAAAGGTGCGCCATGCGGCACATGAGATTGCGGAGCTACTACAACAGCTGGCCGACAAGCCGCTGTCGGAGCCGGAAGTAAGCTGGCTGAAGGTGCATATTGCCGCCCGCCAGGTACAGGAGATTGCCCCCAGCGCCATTAATGCCGATGATGAAGAGGCGCTGGTACACTATATCCTCAATTTTATTAATACTCAGTACAACTATAACCTGTTGAATGATAAACAGCTTCACGCGGACTTGCTGACCCACATCAAAACGATGATTACCCGCGTGCGCTACCAGATCATGATCCCCAACCCACTACTGGAAAATATTAAGCAGCACTATCCGATGGCGTGGGATATGACGTTGGCGGCGATATCGAGTTGGGGAAAATACACGCCGTATACCATTAGCGAAAACGAAATCGGTTTTCTGGTGCTGCATATTGGCGTTGGGCTGGAACGTAGTTACAACATTGGCTACCAGCGGCAGCCGCAGGTACTGCTGGTGTGCGATGCTGGTAATGCGATGGTGCGGATGATTGAAGCAGTACTGGCGCGGAAATACCCGCAGATTGAGATTGCCCGCACTCTGACGCTACGCGACTATGAGGCGCGGGACAGTATTGTGGAGGATTTTGTGATTTCCACGGCGCGGATCGGCGAAAAAGATAAGCCGGTCATCATGATCGCACCCTTTCCTACCGACTATCAATTGGAGCAGATCGGTAAGCTGGTGCTGGTGGACAGAACCCGTCCGTGGATGCTGGATAAATATTTCGATGCCTCGCATTTTCGCATCGTGGAGGGGGAAATAGATCAACAGACGCTGTTTAAAACGCTGTGCGATCAGTTGCATGAGGAAGGCTTTGTTGATGCGGCGTTTCTCGATTCGGTTATTGAGCGTGAAGCTATTGTCAGTACGTTATTAGGCGACGGGATTGCCTTGCCACACGCGCTGGGGCTGCTGGCGAAGAAAACGGTGGTTTATACGGTACTCGCGCCACAGGGGATTGTCTGGGGTGACGAAACGGCGCACGTTATTTTTTTACTCGCCATCAGCAAAAGTGAATATGAAGAGGCGATGGCCATCTACGATATTTTCGTCACTTTCCTGCGCGAACGCGCCATGACGCGCCTCTGCGCATGTCAGAATTTTACGCAATTTAAAACGGTCGCAATGGAGTGCGTAAGTCGTTTTTGACACTTTCCCGTCACGTCATTGTTAAGAAGATTTATGTGCTTGTCGGTATGCCAGCACGGGTTATTTTACCCAATCTTCGTACTGCAAACCCGGTACCCGCTCAAACTCCCTCACGTTATTAGTGACCAGTATCGCCCCGGACGCAATGGCATGGCCGGCGATAGCCGCATCGTTTGATCCAATCGGCGTACCGGCGGCGGTCAGTACGGCACGGATCTCTGTGGTGGCATCCACTGCCGCCCGGTCCCAGGCCAGCACGGCATCCAGGCGGCTACAGAATGCATCGACCAGTTGGGCATGGCGCGGCGAGGCCTTTTTGCCCGTACAGCCAAAACGCATTTCGGCGTAGGTAATCGCCGACACCACAATACGATGGCGCAGCAGCACTGCCTGCTCAAGGCGTCTCAGCACAGCTTCCGGCTGTTCGCGCATAATGAAAGAACAGATGCAGGTATCCAGCATGTAGGTTTTACTCATAGTTCAAAGCGCCCCTCATCGCTGACGATGTCTTCGCGTTCCGTCAGAAAGTCCGGGCTGGCTTTTTCCTCATGACGGAACGATCCCCAGGAAGGGCGGGCGGGGCGCAGAATAATCGTGTCGCCTTCGCGGAAGATTTCAAGTTCGTTGACGCCGTCAAAATCCAGATCGCGTGGAAGGCGGATCGCGCGGTTATTGCCATTTTTAAATACAGATACGGTTCGCATGGTCGTCTCCTGCCCTTGTGGGCGTGATGTTATAGGCCAGTATCGGAGTTAATTATATGCCTGTGCGTGACATATGTATAGGCATATGCATATCCCTGTAAGCAGGAGGCGAAAGAAGGATATAAAAGTAGCGGACGAGTAACGGTTTTGACCCAATATCCCCGCATCAACGCAAATGATGCACTACCTGGTTGCTGCTACCGCGCCAGATCAGCGCCGGGTCTTTCAGATCCTGCACAAATTTGCCATCGACCAGCACGTTGATGAGATCGACCACCTGCATCTGTGCGGCGTTGAGTTCATCGAGCTTGTAGCCAGTCCACACCCAGATATCTTTCCCCGGGCACTCCGCGTGGATGCGTTTTACCAGTGCCAGGATATCCGGTACGTTTTGCGGATGCAGCGGATCGCCGCCCGACAGCGAGATCCCCTGACGGTGAATGCGCGTGTCGTTCAGATCGGCAATGATCTTATCTTCCATCTCTTTGGTAAACGGCTGGCCGGAATTGAGCCGCCAGGTGCTTTTGTTGTAGCAGCCAGGGCATTCATGCACGCACCCTGACACAAACAGGGTGCAGCGGGTGCCGGGGCCGTTAACGATATCGACGGGGTAGTATTGGTGAAAGTTCATGTTTCCTCGTTGCATTTGGCGCTGTAGCGGCGTTGGCCGCTCTCACTTACCCAGGTCACTTACTTATGTAAGCTCCCTGGGATTCGTTCGTTTGCCGCCTTGCTACAACACCAACTGCTTAGAGGAAACTCATGAAATTGGAACTATAGCCAGCGGTTGTAGGCCGGATAAGGTGTTTACACCGCCATCCGGCATTTACGCATTGCAAACGGAGGATTAACCGATCTGCCCATTGCCTAAATGCTTCACGCGGCGCTTCACTTCTTCTTGTTTGCCGGCGTTAAACGGACGTGCGTCCGGGCTGCCTAAATAACCGCACACGCGGCGGGTGACCGAGACGCGCGCGGCGTCGTGGTTGCCGCATTTCGGGCAGGTGAAACCTTTACTGGTACATTCGAACTCGCCGGTAAAGCCGCACTCGTAGCATTCATCGATCGGCGTGTTGGTGCCGTAATAGGGTACATGCTGATAGCTGTAATCCCAGACATCTTCCAGCGCTTTCAGGTTGTGCTGAATGTTCGGGTATTCGCCGTAGCAAATGAAACCCCCGTTCGCCAGCGGCGGATACGGCGCTTCGAAATCGATTTTGTCGTACGGGTTGACCTTCTTCTCCACGTCGAGGTGGAAGCTGTTGGTGTAGTAACCTTTATCGGTTACGCCCGGCACCACGCCGAACTCGGCGGTATCCAGACGGCAGAAGCGGTCACAGAGGTTTTCACTTGGCGTGCTGTACAGACTAAAGCCGTAGCCGGTCTCTTCTTTCCACTGATCCACGGCCTGGCGCAGACGCTCCACAATCGCGATGCCTTTAGCGCGAAGTTGCTCGCTGTCGTACAGGTGCTCGCCGCCGAACAGCGCATTAATGGTTTCATGGATACCAATGTAGCCCAGAGAGATGGACGCACGACCATTTTTAAAGATTTCAGACACGTCGTCGTCCGCTTTCAGCCGCACGCCGCAGGCGCCTTCCATATACAGGATAGGCGCGACACGGGCTTTCACGCCTTCAAGGCGGGCGATACGGGTCATCAGCGCCTTCCGCGCCAGCGCCAGACGTTCATCCAGCAGTTTCCAGAATGCGGTTTCGTCGCCTTTTGCTTCCAGCGCGATGCGCGGCAGGTTAAGGCTAATCACGCCCAGGTTGTTACGCCCGTCGTGGATCTGCTCGCCGTTTTCGTTCTCCCACACGCCGAGGAAGCTGCGGCAGCCCATTGGCGTTTTGAACGAACCGGTGACTTTGACCACCTGATCGTAGTTGAGGATGTCCGGATACATGCGCTTGCTCGCGCACTCCAGCGCCAGTTGTTTAATGTCGTAGTTCGGATCGCCAAACTTGTGGTTCAAACCGTCGCGGATAGCAAAGACCAGTTTCGGGAACACGGCGGTTTTGCGATTTTTACCCAGACCGGCGATACGGTTACGCAAAATAGACGCCTGAATCAGACGCGACTCCCAACTGGTGCCGAGGCCAAAACCAAAGGTCACGAAAGGCGTCTGGCCGTTAGCGGTGTGCAGCGTGTTAACTTCGTACTCCAGCGACTGGAAGGCGTCGTAGCACTCTTTTTCGGTGCGAGAACGCGCATACCCTTCGGCATCCGGGATCTGCCACTCATCGGCGGTTTTGCGGTGCTTGTTATAGCTTTCGGTGACAAACGGCGCCAGCACTTCGTCGATACGGTTAATGGTGGTGCCGCCATAAATATGGCTGGCGACCTGCGCGATAATCTGCGCGGTAACGGCAGTGGCGGTAGAGATAGATTTTGGCGGTTCGATCTCGGCGTTACCCATCTTAAAGCCCTGGGTCAACATGCCTTTCAGGTCGATCAGCATACAGTTGAACATCGGGAAGAACGGCGAGTAGTCGAGATCGTGATAGTGGATATCGCCGCGCTCATGCGCTTGTACTACGTCACGCGGCAACAGGTGCTGGCGGGCATAGTGTTTGGCGACAATCCCGGCCAGCAAATCGCGCTGGGTGGGAATGACTTTACTGTCTTTGTTGGCGTTTTCATTGAGCAACGCGGAGTTAGTTTGCTCTACCAGGCCGCGAATTTCCTGGTTCAGACGACCACGCTTTTCACGCTGAATGTCGCGATCGTGACGGTATTCGATGTAGGCGCGGGCAAGCTGTTTGTACGGGCCGGACATCAGTTGGTTTTCAACCGCAGTTTGGATCTCGTTAATATCCACCTGACTGCGCGCGTTCATTTGGCTGCTAACGACTTCTGCGACGGTGGCACAGTAATCTGCGTCATCGACTCCCGCTGCTTTAGCTGCACGTAGAATGGCTTCCTTAATGCGCTCTGATTTGAATGGCACTTTACAGCCATCTCGTTTCATCACATGCGGTGTCATGATCACTCCATATTTGTAAGAACAGGTTATCCACAGAGGCCGGGGAAGCCATAACAGGTTTATTCATCTCTTTTCCAACGACTTCCCGCAATCCTGACCCAGGTTATCCACAATTCACCTTGTGTCGAGTGAACGGATGTTGTAGCAATTGTAGTCAATTAATACAACATATTGGGTCGGCGTGCATTTTAAAGTCTATATGTAGTGATTTGCATCAAGGATGTTTGCAATTTTATTGATGTAGAACAAGGTAAAAATCAGAGCGTACAGATGGCGGGCGCTGTAGCGTTTGTAAAAGATAGCAAGAAAAATCTGATTAATTATTCAACAAAAACAGACAGTAACCAGGAGCAACGCCACCGCCCGTGTCAATAGGTCTGTGGCGTTTATCCGTATAAGGACGTCGCGCTAGCGTTGTAACCACCAGATGGCTTCAAATGGGCGGAGCGTCATCGCCGCTGGCTGGCTGGCGACCTCGCCATAATTGTGCAGTAGCGCCTGCCACTGTCCTTTGATATGCGGCGGATGCCACTCCTGACACTGGTCGCTCAGATTGGCGACGACCAGCAGGGTTTGCCCCTGCCACTGGCGGCGATAACACCATACGGATGGGCTATCCGGGAGGAGATCCTGATAATCGCCCCAGATCAGTACAGGCTGGGTTTTACGCAGCGCAATCAGCTTGTGATAGGTGTAAAACACCGAGTTTTCATCGCGTAATGCCGCCTCGACGTTAACCTCCGTATAGTTATCGCACAGGCTTATCCACGGCTCGCCCTGGGTGAAACCGGCGTTTTTACCGTGGTCCCACTGCATCGGCGTGCGGCTGTTGTCGCGGGATTTACTGGCCAGGATAGCCAGCAGTTCGTCGGGGTCGCGTCCGGCGGCGCGTAGCGCGGCAAACATGTTATGGCTTTCCACGTCGCGATAATCGGTGATGCGGGTAAAGTGTGGGTTGGTCATGCCAATTTCTTCGCCCTGATAGATATAAGGCGTCCCTTGCATACCGTGCAGCGCCATCGCCAGCATTTTCGCGGCTGGAACCCGGTATTCCCCCTCGTCGCCAAAGCGGGAAACGATGCGCGGCTGATCGTGATTACACCAGAATAACGCGTTCCAGGCGACGTTATGCATCCCCTGTTGCCAGTGGCGGAACAACGCTTTCAGCGCCACATAATCAGGTTTTGCCAGCGTCCACTTTTCGCCATTGGGGTAATCCACCTTCAGATGATGAAAATTGAAGGTCATTGAGAGTTCGTCGCCGCTAAGCGCGGCATATTGCTGGCAGTTTTCCAGCGTGGTAGAGGACATTTCGCCTACCGTCATCAGATTACGCGGCGTAAAAACGTCACGGTTCATTTCGCGTAAAAACGTATGCGCGCGCGGCCCGTCGGTATAAAAGCGGCGTCCGTCGCCCGTCGGATCGTCAGGAAAATCCTGATCTTTGGCGATCAGATTCACCACGTCCAGACGCAGGCCATCCACGCCGCGATCGGCCCAGAATTCGCAGACCTTTTTCAGCTCGGCGCGCACGGCGGGGTTTTCCCAGTTCAGGTCGGCCTGTTCAGGCGCGAAAAGGTGTAAATAATATTGTTCGCTCTGGCTATGCCAGCGCCAGGCGCTGCCGCCAAATTTAGATTGCCAGTTATTCGGGCAGACATCTGGCGTGCCATCGCGCCAGATATAAAACTGACGGTATGGACTCTCTTTGTTCAGCGCTTCGCGAAACCAGTCGTGCTGGGTAGAAGTATGGTTAAACACCATATCCAGGATGATACGAATACCGCGTGCTTTCGCCTGCGCGACCAGCTCGTCAAAATCATCCAGCGTGCCGTAGGTCGGGTCGATAGCCGTATAATTTGCGACGTCATAACCGTTATCCACCTGCGGCGAGATATAAAACGGCGTGAGCCAGATGGCATCTACGCCGAGTCGCTGTAGATAGTCAAGGCGCTGCGTGACGCCGCGTAAATCGCCGGTGCCGCTGCCGGTCGTGTCCTGAAAACTTTTCGGGTAGATCTGATAAATAACGCCGTTTTGCCACCAGAGGGGAATAGTCATTGTAGTTTCCTGCAAGTGCGTTGGGACGCAACTGCGCCCCGAAGAAGAATTAGACAATTTGTAATGTGCCCTGACGATGCTTACGCTGATAGATAAAGGTGGTCAGAATCATCGGGATAACGATCGCGATAACCATCGCCATGCCGTACACCTGCCAGTAGCGCGGCGGTATAGACAGGATGCCCGGCAGGCCGCCCACGCCGATACCGTTGGCGATGACGCCGTTCAGACCGCAGAGCAGTCCCGCCAGACCAGATCCGATCATCGCGCACAGCATCGGAAAACGATACTTCAGGTTGATACCGTACATCGCCGGTTCGGTTACCCCAAGGTAAGCGGAAATGGCGGCAGGAACGGAGATCTCGCGTTCATTGTGTTTACGGCTGGAGATGATGATGCCCACTACGGCGGAAGCCTGCGCGATATTCGACAGCGCAATCAGCGGCCAGACTGGCGTACCGCCCATGCTCTGGACCATTTGCATATCGATAGCGAGCGTTGTCTGGTGGACGCCGGTAATGACCAACGGGGCATACAGGAAGCCGAACAGCGCCGCGCCTATCGGGGCGAAATTGCCTGTCATCAGATAACGTACCGCAAAGGCCACGCCGTCGCCGATCATACGACCAAAGGGGCCGATAAAAGCGTGGGCGAGAAAGACGGCCAGTATCAACGAACACACCGGGACGACGACCAGGTAGAGATAATCCGGCACGATGCGTTTCAACCGTGTTTCAATAAACCCAAGCGCCAGCCCTGCCAGTAGCGCCGGGATTACCTGCGCCTGGTAGCCCACTTTCTCAATGCTAAATAAGCCGAAGTTCCAGACGTCCGGCGTTTGCTGGCCCAGCAGATACGCATTCATCAACTGCGGCGATACCAGCGTCACGCCGAGCACGATACCAAGAATCGGCGTGCCGCCCATTTTTTTCACCGCCGACCAGCAGATCCCCACCGGCAGATAGAAAAAGATCGCTTCGCCGATCAACCATAAAAAATCATAAAGCGTTTTTAGCGCCGGATGCATCTGCGCCAGCGTTTGGCCGTTGCTCATCGGCACATCGCCAATCACGTTACGAAAGCCTAAGATCAAACCGCCGCTGATCAACGCCGGTAGTAGCGGAAAGAAGATCTCCGCGAAGTGGGAAATTAACTGCTCATGCCACTTCATGTTCTGGCGAGCGGCTTTTTTGGCCTGCTCTTTATCGGTATACGCTTTGCCGGTGGTCTCCAGCAGCGCGTTATAGTAATCGCCAACGTCGGTGCCAATCACCACCTGAAACTGACCGGCGTTGGTGAAACAACCTTTAACCATCGGTAATTGTTCGATCTCTTTTGGTCTGGCGCTCGCGGGCTGGTGGAGCACAAAGCGCAGGCGAGTAATGCAGTGGCTCACCGTGGCGATGTTGTCGCGCCCGCCAACCAGGTCAATCAGCCGGTCAATATCGGCTTGTTTTACTTTGCTCATCGTAAAGCCTCATGGCAGAGGAGATATGTAATTGATTGGCGCAAGAGTATCTCTTCAACGTTGGTTTAAAAATGGGAACGTTCCCGAAACGCAGCGACGATCACAAATTACTCGTGGTATTCCGTTTAATCAGCCACTCAGGCGAGGGTGGAAGGAATGACGATCCGGCGCGGATCGCAGCGGCCATTGATCTGTTCGATCAGCTGCGAAGCCGCCTGCCGTCCGGCTTCAGCATAGCCGGGATCGACAGTGACGATCTCCGGGTGCAGGAATTTTATCAGCGGCGTGTTCCCGACGCTTGCCAGTTGCAGCGTCTCAATACGTTGCTCCTGTAAATACTTACTGGCGCCCAACGCCAGCGTATCGGTGGCGCAGACTAACGCGGTGGTATCCGGCATGATGACACTTGCCGTATGCTCATAGCCCTGCTTCATGGCAAGACCGGGCAGGGCGGCGACGGGATGAAGTTTATGTTTTTTGCAAAACGCCAGGTATGCGTCATGCCGACGTTTGCCGGTGGTAATATCGCTATGGGGAACGCCCAGAAAGCTAATGTTGCGGTGTCCCTGCTCATACAGCCGCTGCATAAGGATATGAATCGCGCCCTCGTCGTCGTAACAGACGGAGGCAAAACCTTGCGCATCTCTTGCCAGCAGCACCAGCGAGGCTTTCCAGGGGGCGATCAACTCTTCTGTGATGCCGGTAAAGCCAAACAGCACCACACCATCAATGTTACGTCGTCTGAGCATGCCCAGATGCTCCATTACCAGCGTCGGCGAGAACTGACTTTCCATCATAATAGGGTCGTAGCCCTGTTCGTAAAACGCAGGCAGCATGGTCTGAACCGCGAGGTTTTCAGACAACGAATCAAGGCGAGTGACGATAATAGCGACCACTTTATCGCTTTGTCCCCGCATCGCACGGGCGGAGCGGGACGGAGAGAAACCGTGTTGATTCATCACCGCTTCGACACGCTCGCGGGTACGTTCGCTTACGCCGCTTTCATTGTTAAGCACGCGGGAAACGGTTGATTTCCCTACGCCGCTCAGGCGGGCGATGTCTTTGATAGTGAGCCGGTTTTGCATCCTGTTTTCTCGTGGCGTGACGCTGATGGTGATAAAAAGAGTAACTTTACTCAAGCGAAGGGCAATGGGCAAAGTCTGGTTTATCGTTGGTTTAATTACGTAACGGTATGATACCGCCATAATTGCCACAAAACTTATGGATTTATGCGTATAATCCGCGGCGCAAATTATTTACTTACCGGAGGCGACATGGACCCTGAACCCACCCCTCTCCCGCGATGGAGAATTTTCCTTTTCCGGTAAGCCTGCCTCTGCTGTCTTACCGGTGTGTAAGACAGTGACACAATAACGTCCCTGTTTTTATTTAAACATTGCTCATCGGGCAAGGCTTTGCCGCGCCTGAAGAATTTTCTGCGCCTGACTTCGGCGCGGAGGGATTACCTATGCTAAAAACCATTACCCGCCAGCTTTTTGCCCGGCTTAATCGTCATTTGCCTTATCGTCTGGTTCACCGCGATCCGCTGCCCGGCGCGCAGACCGCGGTAAATGCGACTATCCCGCCTTCGCTGAGCGATCGCTGTCTGAAAGTCGCGGCAATGGAGCAGGAGACGCTCTGGCGCGTCTTTGATACGCACCCGGAGGGATTAAACGCTGCCGAGGTGACGCGCGCGCGTGAAAAGCATGGCGAAAACCGCCTTCCGGCACAGAAACCCTCGCCGTGGTGGGTGCATCTGTGGGTATGTTATCGCAATCCTTTCAACATCTTACTCACGATTCTTGGCGGCATTTCTTATGCCACGGAGGATCTGTTTGCCGCAGGCGTTATCGCCCTGATGGTCGGTATCTCAACGCTGCTGAATTTTGTGCAGGAAGCGCGCTCGACGAAAGCAGCGGACGCGCTAAAAGCGATGGTGAGCAATACCGCTACCGTACTGCGGGTTATTAATGAAAATGGCGAAAACGCCTGGCTGGAATTACCCATCGATCAACTGGTGCCCGGCGATATTATTAAGCTGGCGGCGGGGGATATGATCCCGGCGGATTTACGGATTATCCAGGCGCGCGATCTGTTTGTCGCCCAGGCGTCGCTGACCGGCGAATCTCTGCCGGTCGAGAAAGTCGCCGCGACGCGTGAGCCCCGGCAAAATAACCCGCTTGAGTGCGACACGCTGTGCTTTATGGGGACCAACGTCGTGAGCGGAACGGCGCAGGCCGTGGTGATGGCGACCGGCGCCGACACCTGGTTTGGTCAATTGGCGGGGCGCGTTTCGGAACAAGATAACGAGCAGAACGCTTTCCAGAAAGGAATTAGCCGCGTCAGTATGTTGCTAATCCGCTTTATGCTGGTCATGGCGCCGGTAGTACTGATTATTAATGGTTACACGAAAGGTGACTGGTGGGAAGCGGCGCTATTTGCGCTTTCGGTCGCGGTAGGACTCACCCCGGAAATGTTGCCGATGATCGTCACCTCCACCCTCGCGCGCGGGGCGGTGAAGCTCTCGAAACAGAAAGTTATCGTGAAGCACCTTGATGCGATTCAGAACTTCGGCGCGATGGATATTCTGTGCACCGATAAAACCGGCACTCTGACGCAGGACAAAATTGTGCTGGAAAATCATACTGATATTTCTGGTAAGCCCAGCGAGCATGTACTGCATTGTGCCTGGCTGAATAGCCATTATCAGACCGGTCTAAAAAATTTACTGGATACGGCGGTCCTGGAGGGAGTAGACGAAACCGCCGCGCGTCAGCTCTCCGGACGCTGGCAGAAAATCGATGAGATCCCGTTTGATTTTGAGCGTCGCCGGATGTCGGTGGTGGTGGCCGAAGATTCGAACGTGCATCAACTGGTCTGCAAAGGCGCGTTACAGGAGATCCTGAACGTGTGTACTCAGGTGCGCCACAACGGCGATATTGTGCCGCTGGACGACAATATGCTGCGCCGGGTGAAACGCGTTACCGACATGCTGAACCGTCAGGGGCTACGCGTGGTCGCCGTCGCGACCAAATATCTGCCTGCGCGTGAGGGCGATTACCAGCGTATCGATGAATCTGATCTGATTCTGGAAGGGTATATCGCTTTTCTCGATCCGCCGAAAGAGACCACCGCACCGGCGCTGAAAGCGCTGAAGGCGAGCGGAATTACGGTGAAAATTCTCACCGGTGACAGCGAGCTGGTAGCAGCGAAAGTTTGCCATGAAGTTGGGCTGGATGCGGGCGATGTCGTTATTGGCAGTGATATTGAAGGGTTAAGCGACGACGCGCTGGCGGCGCTGGCCGCCCGTACGACGTTGTTTGCGCGTCTGACGCCGATGCATAAAGAGCGCATCGTCACTTTGCTCAAACGCGAGGGGCATGTGGTCGGTTTTATGGGCGACGGGATTAACGATGCTCCGGCGTTGCGGGCGGCGGATATTGGTATCTCGGTAGATGGCGCGGTGGACATCGCCCGTGAAGCGGCCGATATTATTCTGCTGGAAAAGAGCCTGATGGTGCTGGAAGAAGGCGTCATTGAAGGTCGTCGTACTTTTTCTAATATGTTGAAATATATCAAGATGACGGCCAGCTCAAATTTCGGTAACGTGTTTAGCGTACTGGTGGCGAGCGCCTTTTTGCCGTTCCTGCCAATGCTGCCGCTGCACTTGCTGATTCAAAACCTGCTGTACGATGTATCCCAGGTGGCGATTCCGTTTGATAATGTCGATGAAGAACAAATTCAAAAGCCGCAGCGCTGGAATCCGGCGGATTTGGGGCGCTTTATGGTCTTTTTCGGTCCGATCAGCTCGATTTTCGACATTTTGACCTTTTGTCTGATGTGGTGGGTATTTCATGCGAATACGCCAGAAACGCAAACCTTGTTCCAGTCCGGCTGGTTTGTGGTGGGATTACTGTCGCAAACGCTGATTGTGCATATGATCCGTACCCGTCGTCTGCCGTTTATTCAAAGTCGCGCCGCCTGGCCGCTGATGGCGATGACGTTGTTGGTGATGGTCGTGGGAATTTCGTTGCCGTTTTCGCCGCTGGCGTCTTACCTGCAGTTGCAGGCGCTGCCGTTAAGCTATTTCCCGTGGCTGATTGCTATTCTGGCGGGCTATATGACGTTAACCCAGTTGGTGAAAGGGTTTTACAGCCGACGTTATGGCTGGCAGTAAGCGTCGAAGTATTGTGCATTATCGGCCTGGATGGCATACCAGGCCAAATAAGCGATAGCGCCATTTGGCCACTATCTATAAACGAGCGTTAGCGACGAACAGCGATCGCTTCAATCTCAATTTTCACGTCTTTCGGCAGACGGGCAACTTCCACGCAGGAACGCGCCGGGAAGGTGGCGTTGTGCTCGGTGAAGAAGGCTTCGTAGGTGGCGTTGACGGTCGCGAAATCGTTCAGGTCTTTCACGAAGACGGTCGTTTTCACAATGTCGCCTACTTTCAGGCCAGCGGCTTCCACAATAGCTTTAACGTTTTCCAGCGACTGACGTGCCTGAGCGGATACATCTTCCGCTACGGCACCGGTTTTCGGATCGACCGGAATCTGACCGGAAGTGATTACCATGCTACCCAGGTCAACGCCCTGTACGTATGGGCCGATTGCTGCTGGTGCATTTTCCGTCGCAATAGTTTTGCTCATGATTTCTCCTGAATTACAGCGGTAATAGAATGTCCCCGCTCATTATAGGGAGCCGGGATCTCATAACCAACCCCCATTAGTTGGCCAGCACCACATAATGCGAAAACTCTTTTTCACAGTATTTGCATTTGAGGGCGATATCATTGGCGCGTTTTTTCACTGCAAAGCTGGAGGATACCGGTTCCGCGTGGCTGATGCAGTTGCTGTTCGGGCAAACCAGCACATTATTAATACGCTCTGGCAGGCTGGGGCGTGATTTCCCGACTACGTCGTAGTTGTCGATGCGGTTAACGGTGGCCTGCGGCGCGTACAGAGCAAGTTGGTTAACCTGCTCATCGGTGAGGAAGGTGTTTTCTATTTTGATTAAGTCTTTACGCCCCATCTCGCCAGACGGGAGATTCAGACCGATAGTGATTCGCTGATCGGTCTCGGTCAATTTAAACAGACTCAGCAGCTTAAAGCCTACCTGCGCAGGGATATGGTCAATCACGGTGCCGCATTTAATGGCTTCAACCTGCAGTTTGTTATCGTGTGTCATCGTTTTTCTCCCTTACAGACTCAGTTCGCTATTCAGTACCAACGCCAGTAACGCCTGGCGAGCGAAAATACCGTTGCCCGCCTGTTGGAAGTACCAGGCGTGTGGCGTTTTATCCACATCCGTGGTGATTTCATCAATGCGCGGCAGCGGGTGCAGCACTTTCATATTTTCACGCGCGCCGTTCAGGTCGCTGGCGCGCAGAACAAACTGCGCCTTCACATTGGCGTACTCCGACGGGTCGAGACGCTCTTTCTGTACGCGAGTCATATAGAGGATGTCGACGTCGGCCATGACCTCTTCAATAGAACCATGCAGGCTCCAGGCCATTCCTTTTTCATCAAGCATATCCAGAATGTACTGCGGCATCGCCAGCGCGTCCGGCGCGATAAAATAAAAACGGTTGCCGCTAAATTTCGCCAGCGCCTGGGTTAGCGAATGCACGGTGCGGCCATATTTCAGATCGCCGACCATCGCGATATGCAGGTTATCCAGACGGCCCTGCGTTTCCTGGATGGTGAACAGATCCAACAGGGTCTGCGTCGGATGCTGGTTCGAACCGTCACCCGCATTGAGCACCGGCACCTGACCGGAAAACTCCGTCGCCAGACGTGCCGCGCCTTCTTGCGGATGGCGCATCACAATCGCGTCCACGTAAGTGCTAATCACTGAGATCGTGTCGGCTAACGTTTCTCCTTTTTTCCCCAGCGACGTGTTGGCGCTGTCGGAGAAGCCCACTACGCTGGCGCCCAGGCGATGCATTGAGGTTTCAAACGACAGGCGGGTACGCGTGGAGGCTTCGAAAAAGCAGCTGGCGATCACTTTATGTTTCAATAGCTCCGGCTGCGGGTTGGCTTTTAATTTCGCCGCCGTCGCCAGTACCAGATTAAGATCGTCGCGGCTGAGGTCGTTTATGGAAATGATATGTTTTTGATATAGCGGGTTAGCCATGTTTATCTCCTGACGCCTGGGCAAAAAAAAGCCCCTCAATTGAGGGGCTTGGTATTGGTTTTCAACGGAAAGAAAAACGGCAGGCCTGCGTCCTTTTTCAGACGCGGTAAGACAGAATGTCGTACACACTGAACCATGCTTCCTCCCGGCAAATTGTCCGCGATTATACTCAGCTCTGTTTGGGGATCAAGCGATTAATGCATGATTTACTCATCGCAAACGGTTCTTATGAATTTAAATTCATTTTAAGCAAATAATTAATTTGTTTGTGTACCAGCGCCGTGCGCTGAACGACCCGTGGTGCGACCCAGACAATACTGCTACCGGCAACGACGCCGAGAATTTCCGGCAATGCGTGGTAATCCAGAATTCTCGCGACGGCGCGACCATAACCTGCCGCCGTATGGATAAGGATAAATTCGCTATTATGTTCAACGCTGACGACCATTTCGGCTATTGAACGTCCGGCATCCGGCGAAGGACGCCGCTGGGGATTTACGGAATAAATCTTTTGTCCCTTCGTATTTCTGATTTTTATTGCGCCCAGCAGCTTGAGCAGGCGCGAAACCGTAGATTGACTGATACCTTCAAATCCCTCATTTTGTAAATCGCGGCGAATCTCCTCCTGGGACAGGTAACTTTTTTCACTAATCAGGCGCTGACAAACCGCCAGTTGCTGTTGTTCTTTGGCGGAGTAATCATCGTATTCCTTCATAAATGCACCTTATCTTTATTATTGATATCAACGGACTGGCGAAATTCATCACATTTGTCACATTGATTGCGGATCAATCGGGCGGTTTTGCAGGAAAATGAGAAGCCGATCAAAAAAGGTGACGGCGTGCCTGATGGCGCTGTGCTTATCAGTCCTGTCGGATAAGACGCGTCGCCATCTGGCTCGTTACATCATCGCTCCGATGCTCAGTGCCGTCATGTTCAGCAATGTCAGGATCAGCAACAGCGGCGCGACCCATTTCAGATAGCGGACATAGGGAACCCGCGCGATCGCCAGACCGCCCATGACCACGGCGGAGGTGGGAGTAACCAGGTTCACAATCCCGGAGGCCGACTGGTAGGCGGTTACGACCAAATCCCGCTGTACGTGGGCAAAATCCGCTAACGGCGCCATAATGGGCATCGTCAATACGGCAAGACCGGAAGAGGAGGGCACCAGGAAGGAGAGCAATACTTCCAGCCAGTAGGTTACGTTTATGAAAATGGTGGTAGAGAGGCCGGAAACCAGACTTTCCGCGCTGTGCAAAATAGTATGGGTAATCATACCGTTATCCATGACCACCACAATGCCGCGCGCGATACCAATAATTAGCGCCACGCCGAGCAAATCCCGCGCGCCGTCGATAAAAGTACTGGTGAATGCTTCCTCGCCCATCCGCGTTATCACGCCAACGATAATCGCCGCCGCCAGAAAAACGCCGGAGATTTCCGCCATCCACCAGCCGAGAACCGCCACGCCGTAAATCATCACCGCGAAAGAGGCGGCGAAGATCAGCAGCACCCATTTCCGGGTAGCCGTAAACTCCAGCAGTGTATTGGCGCGATTGCCGAGGAAATGGGCGCGGTTTTCCTCCATTTTATCCGCCACGATAGAAAGCTCAGGATGGGCGCGGACTTTGCGCGCATAGCGCATTACCCAAAACACGCACAGTACGTAGCCGACAATTAACAGCAGTACGCGCATCAGCATTCCCTGAGTAAAAGGGATGCCGGCGGCGTTGGCGGCAATGACCGTGGCGAAAGGGTTAATGGTCGAACCGAGCGTGCCTATCCCCGCGCCGAGCAGTACGGTTGCCGCCGCCACTAACGGATCGAAGCGGGCCGCCATCATAACCGGCACCAGCAGCGTGTAGAAGGGCAACGACTCCTCCGCCATGCCATAGATAGTGCCGCCAGCGGCGAACAGCGCCATCAGAATGGGGATCATCCACTCATCTTTGCCGTTGAGTTTGACTGTTACCCGTTCAATACCGGCATCAATCGCCCCCGTTTTATTCACCACCCCCAGAAAGCCGCCGATAATCAAGACAAACAGCGCGACGTCAATGGCGCCGGCGGTGTAGGTTTCGTGGTTATAGAGGCCGTCAATCGGTGCCAGTAAAACAGCGGTAATCCCTTGCGGGTGCGCGTCCACGGGGGCATACGTTCCCGCCACCGGCACCTCTTTTCCCAGCGTGGCGTTCATCGCCATTTGGTATTTTCCCGCCGGCACAATCCAGGTCATTACCGCGACCAGGGCAATAAGAATAAACAGGATGGTATAAGCGGTGGGAAATTTAAATTTACCCATGATGTTCTCTCCTGATATCACGGATATGCGCCGCGAGGGCGCATAGCCTGTGGGATTAGTCGCCGAGCGTCGCCACCATGACCGCTTTGATGGTGTGCATCCGGTTTTCCGCTTCATCGAAGACTATCGAGCCTGCGGACTCGAACACCTCTTCCGTGACCTCCAGTCCTTTCAGGCCGTAAGCCATTTCGATTTCGCGTCCCACTTTGGTGTGCTCGTTATGGAAGGCGGGCAGGCAGTGCATAAACTTCACATCTGGATTACCGGTAGCGTTTACCACCTGCTGGTTGACCTGATATGGCGTCATCAGACTGACGCGCTCCGCCCAGGCTTCTTTGGGTTCTCCCATCGAGACCCAGACGTCGGTATAGAGGAAATCCACACCGTGAACGCCGTCTTCAACGCTCTCCGTTAAGGTGATACGAGCGCCGGTAACGCTGGCGATTTCCCGGCACTGCGCGACCAGCGCGGCATCAGGCCAGAAGGACTTTGGCGCTATCAGGCGGATATCCATGCCCATCTTCGCCGCGCCCACCATCAGCGAGTTGCCCATGTTGTTGCGCGCATCGCCCAGGTAGGCGAAGCTCAGTTCCGGCAGCGTTTTACCCGGCGCGTGTTCCAGCATGGTCATCAGATCGGCCAGGATCTGTGTGGGGTGAAATTCATCGGTCAGGCCGTTCCAGACGGGAACGCCCGCGTATTCCCCCAGCTCTTCCACAATGTGTTGACCAAAACCGCGATATTCGATGCCGTCATACATCCGCCCCAGGACGCGAGCAGTATCTTTCATGGACTCTTTATGGCCGATCTGCGAGCCGCTTGGGCCGAGATAAGTCACCTGCGCGCCCTGGTCGAAAGCGGCAACTTCAAACGCGCATCGGGTGCGGGTAGAGGTTTTTTCAAAAATCAGCGCGATGTTTTTGCCGATCAGTGTTTGCTTTTCGCATCCGGCTTTTTTTGCGGCTTTCAGCTCAATAGCCAGATCGATGAGGTGTTGGATTTCCGCCGGGGTGTAGTCAAGCAGCTTCAAAAAGTTACGATTTTTCAGTGAAATAACCATTACAATATCCTTGTTAAAATGAATTGCCTGATGGCGCTGCGCTTATCCGGCCCACGGTTATGCGCGCACTGTAGGCCGAATAAGGCGGAAGCCGCCATCCGGTAAAAAGCCTTATGCGTCAACGTCGGCGGTTTCACACCGAATCAAAGTACCTTTCTCGCCCGCGAGAATGGCTTGCCCATCCGCCAGCGAGCCGATTCCGGCAATGCCGCGGCAATGGCTGACAAACTCAGCGCAGGCGGTCACTTTCGGGCCCATCGAACCGGCGTCGAACTGCATTTCACGAAGCAGCTCCGGCGTAACCTGCGCCAGCGGGCGTTGGGTGGGGTTGCCCCAGTCGAGATACACCGCGTCGGCATCTGTCAGAATGAGCAGCGCGTCGGCGTGAATTTGGCTGGCAAGCAGGGCGGCGGACAGATCTTTGTCGATCACCGCCTCGATACCGTGGTAGCCATCGGCTTTTTCCACGACCGGCACGCCGCCGCCGCCGTTACAGATAACCAGGTGATCGCGGCTAATCAGCGCGCGGATGGCATCGTTTTCCACAATGCGTTTCGGCTGTGGGGAGGGCACAACGCGGCGGAAGGCGTTACCGTCGGTTTTGAATACCCAGCCCTTTTCTGCCTGTAACGCACGGGCCTGCGCTTCGTCGTAAATCGGTCCGATATATTTGGTTGGATTGAGGAATGCCGGATCGTTGGCATCGACTTCGACCTGGGTGAGCAGGACGCTGATTTCACGCTCCGGCAGATGATTCTTCAGCGCCTGTTGCAGCATGTAGCCAATCATGCCCTGGCTTTCCGCACCGAGAATATCGAGCGGGTAGGGCGTAACGTTAGCGTAGGCGCTATTTTGTAGCGCCAGCAGTCCTACCTGTGGGCCGTTGCCATGCACTAACACCACGCGCCATTGCCGGGTAAGCTGGGCGATGGTTCTGGCCGCCAGTTCGATATTTTTACGCTGAATATCAGCCTCTAGCGGTTCGCCGCGTTTGAGCAGCGCATTGCCGCCCAGCGCGACGACCAGTGTGCGTTTGTTTTCCATAACGTCTCCTTTAAATACCATCGCGTTCCAGTGGACAGCTCATGCAGCGTGCGCCTCCGCGCCCGCGACCCAGTTCATCGCCGGGAATGGGAAGGACGGTAATGCCGGCTTTGTCGTATTTTTCGTTGGTCCAGATGTTGCGCTCATAGCCCACCACCACGCCGGGACGCAGGGTGAGCACGTTATTGGCGTCATTCCACTGTTCGCGCTCAGCTTCAAATGCGTCGCCGCCAGTGGTGATTAAGCGCACCTGATTGATGCCAAGCGCTGTTTCAAGAGCATGAACCAGCGTGCTATCCTGGGTTCGTTTCAGACCGCCGCGTCCGTCTGGCGTCAGCGTCCAGCACTGAACGTCCGGGCGAATGACTTCCGGATAGACGGAGAAGGTGTCGATATCAATGTGGGTCATGACGGTGTCAAGGTGCATACAGGAGCGATGTTTTGGCAGTTCAACGGCAATGACGCGTTCCGCCTGATGATGCTTAAACAATGCCTGCGCCAGGAACTCGACACCCTGCGGCGTAGTACGTTCAGACATACCGATCAACACTGCGCCGTGGCCAATCACCAGCACATCGCCGCCCTCTAAAGTGGCGTGGTCGTAATTAATGTCCTCGTCGCCGAAATATTTAATGAAATCACCGCCTGCGAATTGAGGATGCCAGCGATAAATAGCACGTAAATTATTCGTTTCACGTTGGCGTGCAGGTTTCGCCATGGGGTTAATTGAGACGCCGTTATATATCCAGCAGGACGTGTCACGGGTAAATAGGTGATTCGGTAATGGCTTCATAATAAAGTCATTAATATCGTGAGTATCGACCACCATATTTTTTATGGAGGTGGGGATTTCACCGTAAGTTAAACCGCCGCTTAAATGGCGAGCCAGTTCATGGTGCGGCATATCCGCCAGCCAGGCGCGAATATCTGCGGCAAAGGTGGGCCCAAGGCGATAATCGGAAATTTGCGTATCCAGTAGCCAGGCTTTAGCGTCAGCCACATCCAGCGTTTGGGTGAGCAGGTCGGTTAACAGCAACACTTCTATCCCTTGCTGGCGCAGCGTGTTGGCAAAAATGTCATGCTCTTCGCCAGCGCGCTCTACGGATAATACATCGTCAAAAAGTAATTCCTGACAATTTGAAGGGGTAAGTCTTTTTAGGCTGAGATTGGGACGATGCAACATTACGCTGCGTAATTGACCGATTTCAGAACCGACAAAATGCTTTTCCATCATTATACCTTTTACATAATTTCAAGAATAAAGAAGGAGTGGCTGCAAATATTTAGCGTGCTTGCAGTCGCGACGTTTCAGTTAAATTCGGGAGCAATGATTGAATTTTATTTGGGTTGTTAATGTGATGAGATTCACATCAATCAAGGAGTGCTATTTTTCTTACTTAATATATGAGCCGGGTCAGACAAATTGAAAAAATAATAAGGCATCAAATGAATTACTACGCAGCTATATGGTTTGTTATTTTTTTATTGTTAATTATTTGTTTGTTGTATTGAATGATACTTATATCGTAACTCATTGAAAATAAATTTATTATTTTAAAGTATTGCATAACTATGCGTGAAGGTGATTTTATTATCGGGGATATTTAAATAATTTAAAAATAACTATGGATAGAGAAGTCATTTATGCAGGGAGAGCGAATTGTGATCGCTAAAACGTTTTTATGTTAACGCCTTTAATATCAAAGCGTTGTTAGTGATGGCAATTTGGCACCGCTGCGGTTTATGCATAGGTACTGCATAAAGTTGGGCGAACTATTAACAAAGTATAAACACCGCTGGCGATAAACATGCGCTGGCGCAAAATTGATAAGAGTAAGGGTAGTATGGCAGCCATTTTTCTCGTATAAAGAGAAAAATAAAACGCTGTTTTAACTAAGGGGATGCGATGATTGTTGGCAATATTGAACATCTGGAGGCCTGGCTGCCGACGGCGTTACGGCAGGCGATTGAGCACGTCAATGCGCATGTCACGGCAACGACCGCGCCAGGTAAGTATGACATTGACGGCGACAGGCTGTTTTATATGATTTCTGAAAATATGACGGAGCCGGGCGAATCGCGCAGCGCAGAGTATCACGCCCGTTATCTTGATATTCAGATTGTGCTACAAGGTCAGGAAGGGATGGCCTTCAGTACCCGGCCTGCGGGGACGCCGCACACGGACTGGCTGGCGGATAAAGACATTGCAGTTTTACCGACGAGCGTCGACGAGAAAACCGTCGTCCTGAACGAAGGTGACTTTGTGGTGTTTTATCCCGGCGAAGTGCATAAGCCCCTGTGCGCGGTGGGAGAACCGGCGCGGGTACGTAAAGCGGTTGTGAAAATGCTGATGGCGTAATATTTTGTGCCGGATGGCGGCGCCTGCACGTTGCGATTTTGTAGGCCAACCGCCATCCGGCATCATAACGACATTATTTAGACAGCGTCGCTACCATTACTGCTTTGATGGTATGCATTCGGTTTTCCGCTTCATCAAAGACAATGCTGGCCGCAGACTCAAAAACCTCGCCGGTCACTTCCATCCCGCCATGTAAACCGTACTCTTCGGCCATTTTTTTGCCGAGCGTGGTTTCGTCATCATGGAATGCGGGCAGACAATGCAGGAACTTAACCTGCGGATTGCCGGTTAAGGCCATCATCTGGCTGTTGACCTGATAATCACGCAGCAGGGCAATACGCTCCGCCCATTTCTCTTTGGGTTCGCCCATAGAGACCCAAACATCGGTATAGATAAAATCCGCGCCTTTTACGCCCGAGGTGATATCTTCGGTCAGGGTGATGGCGCCGCCGTTCTTTTTCGCCATGGCGCTGCACTCCGCCACTAACGCAGCTTGCGGCCAGCAGGCTTTTGGCGCGACCAGACGGAGATCCAATCCTGTTAACGCGGCGGCTTCCAGCATGGAGTTACCCATGTTATTACGCGCGTCTCCGGCATAGACCAACGTCATCTCGTTAAAGGCTTTACCCGGCAGATGTTCCTGCATGGTGAGCAGATCCGCCAGTAATTGCGTTGGGTGATACTCATCGGTTAAACCGTTCCATACCGGCACACCGGAATATTCAGCCAGCGTTTCGACGATCTCCTGGCCATATCCTCGATACTGAATACCGTCAAACATCCGGCCCAGGACGCGGGCAGTATCTTTGATGGACTCTTTATGGCCGATCTGGCTCCCGCTGGAACCCAGGTACGTCACGCGCGCCCCCTGATCGTATGCGGCAACTTCGAAAGAGCATCGTGTCCGGGTCGAGTCTTTTTCGAAGATGAGCGCAATATTCTTACCCACCAGCTTTTGTTCTTCTTTACCGTTTTTCTTATCGGCTTTCAGTTTGGCGGCAAGCTGCAACAGAGCAGTGAGTTCGCTGACGGTGAAATCAAGTAACTTTAAAAAAGGTTTTTGGTAAAACGTAGACATACTTCCCTCACATGGCTTAGGCCTTTTATTGAATTAAAATTCACTTTATATGGATGATTATTCATTTGCAACCCTGTTTGATAAAACTTTTCTCGATAAGGTGGAGGCAACGTCGGCGGTATGTGACAATAAGAGTATCGGCAGGACATCTATGAGGAACGAGCTATGGCAAACCCGGAATTACTGGAAGAGCAGCGTGAAGAAACGCGGTTAATTATTGAAGAGTTACTTGAGGACGGCAGCGATCCGGATGCGCTGTACACTATCGAGCATCACCTTTCCGCTGACGATTTCGAAACGTTGGAAAAAGCCGCGGTAGAAGCCTTTAAACTCGGCTATGAAGTGACGGAGCCGGAAGAGCTGGAAGTGGAAGAGGGCGATACGGTTATTTGTTGCGACATCCTCAGCGAGTGCGCGTTGAACGCCGAACTCATCGACGCTCAGGTTGAGCAACTGATGAACCTGGCGGAAAAATATGATGTTGAATACGACGGCTGGGGAACCTATTTTGAAGACCCTAATGGCGAAGAGGGTGACGACGACGATTATGTCGATGAAGATGACGACGGCGTGCGTCACTAAAGCTGTATAGTATGACGGTACGGCAGCGTCTGCTGTCGTATTTTTTTACAGGTTACGTATGAATTACCCGCAAATACTCTCTCCGGTGCTTAATTTCCTGCATTGCCCGACGCCGCAGGCGTGGATTGTCCAGGCCCGCGATCCGCAAAATCTTCCTCTTCTGCTTACCGATCACTTGATCTGCGAACTGAAGGCTGCGCAAACCGCGTTGCTGTTGGTGCGTAAATATGCCGCCGATAAATCGGGCGCCGACGCGCTGCTCGCCTGGCTGCAACCTTACGAGGCGTTCGCGTTTCGTCAGGGGCCGGAGCCGGATTTTGTTGCCCTGCATAAACAGATTAGCAAAAGCGCCATGCCGCAAACTGATGACCCCTGGGGTCGTCAGCTCATCGACCGTATGGTGTTATTGATTAAAGAGGAGTTGCACCATTTTTGGCAGGTACGCGAGGTCATGCAGGCCAGAAACATTCCTTATGTGAAAATCACTGCCAGCCGCTACGCGAAAGGAATGTTGAAAGCGGTACGCACGCACGAACCGCTTACCTTAATTGATAAGCTGATTTGCGGGGCGTATATCGAAGCCCGCTCCTGCGAACGTTTTGCCGCTCTGGCACCCTGGCTGGATGAGGATTTGCAGACGTTTTATCTCTCGCTTCTGCGTTCCGAAGCGCGGCATTATCAGGATTACCTGGCGCTGGCGCAGCAGATTTCTACCGAGGACATTTCTGCACGCGTGCGCTATTTTGGCGAGGTGGAAGCTGACCTTATCTTGTCGCCAGACCGCGAGTTTCGTTTTCATAGCGGCGTGCCAGCCGCCGGATAAAGGGTAAAATTAAAGATTAGCGTTTTTATCTTTTACGTTGTCGCCGTCTGCAAAAGTTGTGGTGGTCATTCCGCCCGGCATCAAACTGCTGGCGAGCAGGAAAGGCCATTTTCATGATATTCAGCCCTGAGTAAAGCCTGCCAGCGGCAGGCAAAAAAGAACTCACTCAGTATTGTATTCCCGAAAGGTGACTGTGAATAATGCCCTTTTTGCATCAATCACTACGGGTTTTTGTAATGAAATACTTAGAGCCTATCCCACCAGGCGTTATTGGCGCAGCCAGTTTGGACACGGAACAGCGCGCAAAAACCGGAGCGTACACGTAGTACGTGAGGATTTTGAGCACTGCCCAGGACCAAAATGGCAAGTAAAATAACCCTAATGGGATAGGCTCTTATTGTGTCACGCCTTTTGACGCTTCAGAGCAGGTCTTGCCAACAAAGGTTTGTTTAATTTTGTTGGTGGTGGACATTTTATTTCCCCCTGAATCGACATCCATTTTCATAGTCATCGCGAATTCTGTATCGCTTATTTTCGTCGTTTCTACAATAGAGTGCGATTTGGCATCAGGGTTATTACAGACAGTCTCATTGATCAGTTTGGTATCCGTACTTTCTACAAATGTCGTCGTGCAGCCGTCTGCACTGGTAGAAAAACCCTTCACCATTTTTTTAGCATCTTCAGACATTTTAGGGGTATAACACATAAGCGTTGCTGTGCCCGAATTTTTTTGCTCCATTAATACTTGCTTTGTATCTGGATTGATGGTGCGCATTTCTATATTTTCCATTTTCCATTCGCCGGGCTGTATCTCTAATGCATATACATTAGAAATATTAATAAACATAGCGGGAAAAATAATTGCTGATAATAGGTGTTTCATTTATAACTTCCTTGAATAATAAGTGATTCCCGGATAACAGGATGCTTCCGGGATTACTTATATCAGCAAAAATAATACCTGGCGAGGATAAATAAACGCCTGGTTTTCAGAGAACCTTTAACATCCTCACTTCGCAATCGACATGTCCGGTGCAGCCGAGCGGTTCGCTAATATGTTCAAATCCTAAACGTTCGTATAGCGCAATCGCTTCGCGTAAAAAAGCCGTTGTTTCCAGATAGCAGCGTTTAAAACCCTGTTCACGGGCGTGATCCAGCGCCATCAGCGCCAGCTTTTTCGCCAGTCCCTGACCACGAATCACCGGTAAAAAATACATTTTTTGTAGTTCACAAATGTCTGGTTCGCTACAGGATAACGGCGCCACGCCGCCGCCGCCCACCACACAACCGTTTTGCTCTACCACCCAGTAGGCCGCGCCCGGTTGGCTATAAACCTGATACAGTTCATCCAGATTGGGGTCGGCAACGGTATAACCTTTATCGGCGGTAAGTCCGTATTCCGCTGAAACCTGACGGATGACACGGGCAATAGCGGCATTGTCGGCGGTAGTGATTCGGCGCACCGTGAGCGTTGGCGAGACGACATTATTCATAACATGGCTCAATTTTTAAAATTTATTTATAGATTACTTTAATACCACCGTCTTGAGTCATGCGCAAGGAGATCCTGAATCAGACAAAATAAAAGGCGGAAAAATTAAACAAAAATAGTATTGTAGTCGAATCAGTAACAATCTACTGGTTTTTATTATTAATTCTAATAGACCGCAAGTCAGGGATATGATTCATGAATAACGTTATCAGTAGTAAAGATAACCATAATCACACGTTGGTGTTTACAGGCAAGGGCGGAAAGTATTTTGTTATTTGCCTTGTGAATTTCTTGTTGACGTGTATCACGTTGGGAATCTATGCGCCGTGGGCGATGGTGAAATGTCGACGTTATATTTATACTAATATGACGCTAAACAATCAGCCTTTTGCTTACAAAGCTACGGGCAGCGCATTATTTATTAGTATGTTGTTAGTTTTTATTATTTATGGTGTTAGCCTCTCTCTTATTGAACACGGCCATCCCGGTCTCGGTTTTACGCTATTTGGCTTATTAATTGCGATTATTCCTTTTATGGCGGTGAAAGGATTACAGTATCAGGCGATGATGACTTCGCTTAATGGCGTACATTTTGGATTCCAGTGTTCCATGCGGCGCGCCTGGTGGTGTATGTTCGCTCTCCCGGTACTCCTGATGGTGGCGCTTTATATTGTTCTTTATATTATCTCACTGATAACCATCGCCGTCGGCGGTTTAGTGTTCAATATCGTTTTTCTCGGTTTACTGGCTATTATTGGGATAGGGGTCATTAACGGTATTACTTACAGCAAATGGATGACCTTGTTTGGCAATGGCGCAAACTTTGGCATTCATCGTTTCTCGATTCAGGTTAATGTTAAAACGTGCATCAGAGGGTGCGTGTTGGCAATGTTGACCCTTTTCCCTTTTGCTGTCGTGATTGGTTATCTAATCGCGCCGGTGTTCACCGACATGATTCTTTTGAGTATGATGGGGAATGCGCAGGCAGGAGGGGCACTTATTCTGCAATATTATAGCCAGATAATGGCATGTTATTTCCTCTATTTTCTCGCGATTATTGTGGTAACCAGTTACTTATATGTGGCGTTACGCAACCTGTTTTTAAACAATTTGTCACTGGCGAACGATTCGATTCGTTTTCATTCCTCTGTCACTTCACACGGTATGCTGTGGCGGTTACTGGTGGTGTTTGTGATTTCCGGCGTGACCTTAGGGCTGGCTTATCCGTGGTTGAAAATTGGGCTGGTGAGCTGGCTGGCGCAGAATACACAGGTCCAGGGCGATCTGGATTCGCTTGAGTTAACCAATGATGAGAAGCCGCTGGAAAATGGCCCGCTAATGTGGATTTCTCGTGGCATCATGCCTTACTTCCCGTTTATCTGATGTAAAAAGGCCGACGTTTACGTCGGCCCATAATTCATGTTGTCGGATGGCGGCGTGAATGCCTTATCCGGCCTACCGATCGCGCCATTTCAACAAGCGAACGTGTAGGCCTGGTAAGCGAAGCGCCATCAGGCTTTCAGATTACAGCGCGCTAATAACCGCCTGCTGCTCAATCAGCTTCGCTTTGGCTTCTGCGTAACCGTCCAGCTTCTCACGCTCTTTGGCAATCACCGCTTCCGGCGCACGGGCGACGAAACCTGCGTTGGACAGTTTGCCTTCGATACGGGCAATCTCGCCTTCGATTTTCGCCACTTCTTTCGCCAGACGCGCCAGCTCATCGTCTTTGTTGATGAGGCCAGCCATCGGGATCAGCAGTTCGGCGCCGTCGATGATTTTGGTCACGGAAACCGGACCTTTGTCATCGGCTGGCAGCACGGTGATGCTTTCCAGACGCGCCAGGGTTTGCAGGAAGCTACGGTTGTCGTTAACACGACGAACGGCTTCTTCACTACAGCCGCGCAGCAGCAGTTCCAGCGGTTTGCCCGGGGCGATGTTCATTTCCGCACGAATGTTACGTACCGCGACGATCGCCTGCTTCAGCCACTCGGTATCGGCCAACGCGGCTTCATCCACCTGTGCGGCGTTATATTCCGGGAACGGCTGCAGCATGATGGTGTCGGCGGTAATACCGCAAATGACCTTCACGCGCTGCCAGATGGTTTCGGTGATGAACGGGATGATCGGGTGCGCCAGGCGCAGCAGACCTTCCAGTACGGTGACCAGCGTATGGCGGGTGCCGCGCAGTTCAGACTCGGAACCGCCGGTCATCACCGGCTTGGTCAGCTCCAGATACCAGTCGCAGAACTGGTTCCAGGTGAATTCATACAGAATGCCCGCGGCGATATCGAAGCGGAAGCTGTCCAGCGCGTCGCGGTACGCTTTAACGGTCTGGTTGAATTCCGCCAGAATCCAGCGGTCCGCCAGCGACAGCGTCATTTCGCCGCCGTTGAAGCCGCAATCCTGCTCTTCGGTGTTCATCAGCACAAAGCGGCTGGCGTTCCACAGCTTGTTACAGAAGTTACGGTAACCTTCCAGACGCTTCATATCCCAGTTGATGTCGCGGCCGGTCGAGGCCAGCGCCGCCAGGGTAAAGCGCAGGGCGTCGGTGCCGTGCGGCTCAATGCCGTTCGGGAACTGCTTCTCGGTACGCTTGCGAATTTTCTCCGCCATCTGCGGCTGCATCATGTTGCCGGTGCGTTTTTCCAGCAGTTCCGGCAGGGAGATGCCGTCCACCATATCCAGCGGGTCGATAACGTTACCCTTGGATTTGGACATCTTCTGGCCTTCGTCGTCGCGAATCAGACCGGTCATATAGACAGTATGGAACGGCACCTGCGGCTTGCCGTTTTCATCTTTGATGAAGTGCATGGTCATCATGATCATGCGGGCAATCCAGAAGAAGATGATATCGAAGCCGGACACCATCACGCTGGTGGGGTGGAACTGACGCAGGGCGTCGGTGTTTTCTGGCCAGCCCAGCGTAGAGAAGGTCCACAGCGCGGAGGAGAACCAGGTATCGAGAACGTCTTCGTCCTGACGAAGCTGAATGTCGGCGCCGAGGTTATTTTCCTGACGCACTTCGTCTTCGGTACGGCCAACGTAGACGTTGCCGTCGTTGTCATACCATGCCGGGATACGGTGACCCCACCACAGTTGACGAGAGATACACCAGTCCTGAATATCACGCATCCAGGAGAAGTACATGTTTTCGTACTGCTTCGGCACGAACTGAATGTCGCCGTTCTCAACCGCTTCCACCGCCGGTTTCGCCAGCACGTCGGCACGGACGTACCACTGGTCGGTCAGCATCGGTTCGATAACCACGCCGCCACGGTCGCCGTAAGGGACGGTCAGATCGTGCGGTTTAATTTCTTCCAGCAGGCCGAGCGCGTCAACGGCAGCAACGATGGCCTTACGGGCAGCAAAGCGTTCCAGCTTCTGGAACTCAGCCGGAATCTCGCTGGAATAAACGTCAGACTCTTCACCTTTGGTATCGAACACTTCCGCGCTTTCGCGAATGTCGCCGTCAAAGGTCAGGATGTTGATCATCGGCAGGGCGTGACGTTTCCCGACTTCATAGTCGTTAAAGTCGTGCGCCGGGGTGATCTTCACGCAGCCGGTGCCTTTTTCCATATCGGCGTGTTCGTCGCCCACAATCGGAATGCGGCGGTTAACCAGCGGCAGAATAACGAATTTGCCAATCAGATCTTTATAACGCGGATCTTCCGGGTTCACGGCCACGCCGGTATCGCCCAGTACGGTTTCCGGACGGGTGGTGGCGACGACCAGGTAATCTTTACCGTCTGCGGTTTTCGCGCCATCGGCAAGCTTATAGCGGATGTGCCACATCGAGCCTTTGGACTCGCGGTTTTCCACTTCCAGGTCAGAGATGGCGGTGCGCAGCTTCGGGTCCCAGTTCACCAGGCGTTTGCCACGGTAAATCAGGTCTTCTTTGTACAGGCGAACGAAGACTTCTTTCACGGCATTGGAAAGGCCTTCGTCCATGGTGAAGCGCTCGCGCTCCCAGTCAACGGAGTTGCCGAGACGGCGCATCTGACGGGTAATAGTGCCGCCGGATTCCGCTTTCCACTGCCAGATTTTGTCGATAAACGAATCGCGGCCGTAGTCGTGACGAGTTTTACCTTCTTCAGCGGCAATCTTACGCTCAACCACCATCTGGGTCGCGATCCCGGCGTGGTCGGTGCCGACCTGCCACAGGGTGTTTTTACCCTGCATACGCTGGTAACGGATCATGGTGTCCATGATGGTTTGCTGGAAAGCATGTCCCATATGCAAACTGCCGGTGACGTTCGGCGGCGGGATCATGATGCAGAAGGACTCTTTGCTTTCGTCGCCGTTAGGCTTGAAATAGCCCTGCTTTTCCCAGTGCTCGTAAAGCGGCTGTTCGATATCTTGGGGGTTATATGTCTTTTCCATTATTTCCAGGTTGCCGTATTCAGGTTAAAACCAGCCACGCGGTAGGCTTTGTAGCGTTCGCGCGCCAGTTGTTTCAAAGTTTCTTCGTAAGGGACGAAGTCTACCACTTCTGTGAAAGCGGTGGCAAAATCTGCAAAGCTTGTACGCAGGCTGATTAAAATATCGCGCGGGCTGCTGTTGCGTTTTTGCGGCCAGGCAATTTCAACCGGCGCGCCGCCGCGTGGGCCTTCGCCTGCCAGATTGTGCGGGACAAAACTTTCCGCCGGTCTCGCCCACAGCGCTTCATCCAGCCGAATGGCCTGCTTCTCATCTTCGCAGGCGATCAGCACGCGCTTGCCGGCGCGCCAACGTTCTGCGGCAATTTCACACACCAGTTGTTCAACGGCGCTTAAGCCATCGACGGTGTTGTCATTGTCCAGAAGATAGAACGTCGCATTCTTCATATATGGGGCTTCTTGTGGTGGATTTAAATGCAAAGCCGGGTGGCGCTATGCTTACCCGGCCTACGGTTGAGTGACGTTGTAGGCCGGGTAAGGCGAAGCCGCCACCCGGCGTTTTACATTACTCTTCGCCGTTAAAGCCCGCACGATTGAGCAGGAACTGCGACAGCAGCGCTACCGGACGACCCGTCGCGCCTTTCGCTTTGCCGGATCGCCAGGCGGTGCCGGCGATATCCAGGTGCGCCCAGTTATACTTACGGGTAAAGCGCGACAGGAAGCAGCCCGCGGTGATAGCGCCGCCTGGACGACCACCAATGTTCGCCATATCCGCAAAGTTGGACTCCAGTTGTTCCTGGAACTCATCGCCCAGCGGCAGACGCCACGCGCGGTCGCCCGCCTGCTCGGACGCGCCGATCAGCTCATGCGCCAGCGGGTTATGGTTCGACATCAGACCGGTAATGTGATGGCCCAGCGCAATCACGCAGGCGCCGGTTAGCGTCGCCACGTCAATGACGGCTTCCGGTTCGAAGCGCTCAACGTAGGTCAGCACGTCGCACAAAACCAGACGGCCTTCGGCGTCGGTGTTCAGGACTTCAACGGTTTGACCAGACATGGTGGTCAGCACGTCGCCCGGACGATACGCGCGTCCGCCCGGCATGTTTTCACAGCCCGCCAGTACGCCGATAACGTTAATCGGTAGCTGAAGCTCGGCAACCATACGCATCACGCCGTAAACCGCCGCCGCGCCGCACATGTCGTACTTCATCTCGTCCATCCCTTCAGATGGCTTGATGGAGATGCCGCCGGAGTCGAAGGTCAGGCCTTTACCCACCAGCACGATCGGGCGCGCGTCTTCGGATGGATTGCCCTTGTACTCAATCACCGACATCAGCGATTCATTCTGCGAACCGTGGCCGACCGCCAGATAAGCGTTCATACCCAGTTCGCGCATTTGCTGTTCGCCGATTACGCGGGTGATGACATTTTTGCTGTAGCTGTCAGCCAACTGGCGCGCCTGTGACGCCAGGTAGGCGGCGTTACAGATATTGGGCGGCATGTTGCCGAGATCTTTCGCTGCCTTAATCCCGGCGGCGATGGCCAGACCGTGCTGAATGGCGCGTTCGCCGCTGGTGAGCTCACGGCGGGTCGGCACATTAAAGACCATCTTACGTAGCGGGCGGCGCGGCTCGCTCTTGTTGGTCTTGAGTTGATCAAAGCTATAAAGCGTCTCTTTGGCCGTTTCAACGGCCTGACGCACTTTCCAGTAGTTGTTGCGGCCTTTGACGTGCAGTTCGGTCAGGAAGCAGACGGCTTCCATTGAGCCGGTATCATTCAGAGTATTTATCGTTTTCTGAATAACCTGCTTATACTGACGTTCATCAAGCTCGCGCTCTTTGCCGCAACCAATGAGGAGGATTCGCTCGGAAAGAACGTTAGGAACATGGTGCAGTAACAGAGTCTGCCCCGGTTTTCCTTCCAGTTCGCCACGACGCAGCAATGCGCTGATGTATCCGTCGCTAATTTTGTCGAGCTGTTCTGCAATCGGAGAAAGGCGACGCGGTTCAAAGACGCCCACGACAATGCAGGCACTCCGCTGTTTCTCCGGGCTACCGCTTTTTACACTGAACTCCATGCACTATGCTCCTGAATCTTAAAGACAACAGTGGTGGCTACCGCTATACTCGTCGTCTTTCAAGTTGCAGATGCGTTGGCTGCGCCTGCTCACCCCTGTCACTTACCTGATGTAAGCTCCGGGGCTTCACAGTCTTGCCGCCTGCCTGCAACTCGAAATCCATTAGAGTATAGAAATTGAAAGCTTTCGTAACTCATGTCCGCTGTTGCGGTGACTTCGTGTTAATCTTAACGTTATTACGGCATTGGCACGTCAGAACAAGTTCTGAGAGGTGAATCCGCTGAGTATAATGATCTTAGCGATGATTTCGACGACTCAAGAGAATAAATGACGTTTAAGCCATGAAACAAGCTAAATTCCAGCAAAAAAATGGGTTTTTACGGGCGTATTTAAAGTGATAATCATAAGATATCTGGTGCGGGAGACGCTCAAAAGCCAGCTGGCGATACTCTTCATCTTACTTTTGATCTTCTTTTGTCAAAAGTTAGTGAGGATTCTCGGCGCGGCGGTTGACGGCGATATTCCCGCAAATCTGGTGCTCTCGCTTCTGGGGCTGGGCGTACCGGAAATGGCGCAGCTCATCCTGCCTTTAAGCCTGTTCCTGGGGCTGCTGATGACGCTGGGCAAACTGTATACCGAAAGTGAAATTACGGTCATGCACGCCTGTGGGTTGAGCAAAGCCGTACTGGTAAAGGCTGCTATGGTACTGGCGTTATTTACCGGTATCCTTGCGGCGGTTAACGTGATGTGGGCCGGCCCCTGGTCGTCAAAACACCAGGATGAAGTGCTGGCGGAGGCGAAAGCGAACCCCGGTATGGCGGCGCTGGCGCAGGGGCAATTCCAGCAGGCGACCAACGGCAGCTCGGTGCTGTTTATCGAAAGCGTTGATGGCAGCGACTTCCATGATGTTTTCCTGGCGCAAATTCGCCCTAAGGGCAATGCTCGTCCTTCTGTGGTAGTGGCCGATTCCGGACATCTTACCCAGTTGCGCGATGGCTCCCAGGTTGTCACCTTAAACAAAGGGACGCGTTTTGAAGGAACGGCGTTGCTACGCGATTTTCGCATCACCGACTTCCAGAACTATCAGGCAATTATTGGCCATCAGGCCGTGGCGCTGGACCCGAATGATACCGACCAGATGAACATGCGCACGCTGTGGAATACCGACAACGATCGCGCTCGCGCCGAGCTGCACTGGCGTATCACGTTAGTCTTTACCGTATTTATGATGGCGCTGATGGTCGTGCCGCTCAGCGTGGTGAATCCGCGTCAGGGGCGTGTCTTGTCTATGTTGCCCGCCATGCTGCTTTATCTGCTGTTCTTCCTGATCCAGACCTCCATTAAATCGAATGGCGGTAAAGGCAAACTGGACCCGGTTATCTGGATGTGGGCGGTCAACCTGATCTATCTGGCGTTGGCGATTGGTTTAAACCTGTGGGATACGGTGCCGGTCCGCCGCCTGCGTGCCCGTTTTCTGCGTAAAGGAGCGGTATAATGCAGCCATTTGGTGTACTTGACCGCTATATCGGTAAAACCATTTTTACCACCATCATGATGACGTTGTTCATGCTGGTGTCGCTCTCCGGGATCATCAAGTTTGTCGATCAACTGAAAAAAGCGGGGCAGGGTAACTACGACGCGCTGGGCGCGGGTATGTACACCCTGCTCAGCGTACCTAAGGATATCCAGATCTTCTTTCCTATGGCGGCGCTGCTTGGCGCGCTGCTGGGACTGGGGATGCTGGCGCAGCGTAGCGAACTGGTGGTGATGCAGGCATCGGGTTTCACCCGTATGCAGGTGGCGCTGTCGGTGATGAAAACGGCTATCCCGCTGGTGCTGTTAACCATGGCGATCGGCGAATGGGTCGCCCCGCAGGGCGAGCAGATGGCGCGTAACTATCGTGCGCAGGCGATGTATGGCGGTTCGCTGCTTTCCACCCAGCAAGGTCTGTGGGCGAAAGACGGGAATAACTTTGTCTATATTGAACGGGTGAAGGGCGACGAGGAGCTGGCCGGCATTAGTATTTACGCTTTCAACGATCAGCGTCGTTTGCAGTCGGTGCGTTACGCCGCTTCGGCAAAATTCGACCCGGAGCATAAGGTCTGGCGTTTGTCGCAGGTGGATGAGTCCGATCTGCAAAACCCGAAACAGATCACCGGTTCGCAGACGGTGAGCGGCACCTGGAAAACGAATCTGACGCCGGATAAGTTAGGCGTGGTGGCGCTGGACCCGGATGCGCTTTCCATCAGCGGTCTGCATAACTACGTTAAATATCTGAAGTCGAGCGGACAGGACGCCGGACGTTATCAGCTCAATATGTGGAGTAAAATCTTCCAGCCGCTCTCCGTGGCGGTGATGATGCTGATGGCGCTGTCGTTTATCTTTGGCCCGCTGCGTAGTGTGCCGATGGGCGTGCGCGTGGTGACGGGGATTAGCTTCGGCTTCGTCTTCTACGTCCTCGACCAGATTTTTGGCCCGCTGACGCTGGTATACGGCATTCCGCCGATTGTCGGCGCGCTGCTGCCGAGCGCGTCTTTCTTCCTGATTAGCCTGTGGCTAATGCTGCGTAAGTCGTAATCACAGTAATCGTAGGCCGGATGGCGCTGCGCTTTTCAGGCCTACTCCGGACCCGTAGGCCGGATAAGGCGTTTACGCCGCCATCCGGCAATGCAGTAAAGCGCAGTGCCGGATGGTGCTGCGCTTATCCGGCCTACCAGGACCCGTAGTCCGGATAAGGCCTTTACGCCGCCATCCGGCAGACCGCCTGTATTCCTCGAATGATGTAGCGCGTAACCTGACGCGTGGCGCTTTTGGCTACGCGTAAAGCTCAGGCAAGCTGCGGGAAAAAGTAGATCAAAAAATTTATAATGTGTTGCCGTGATAAATCTGATAACCCAAATCAATCGTATTATGGTTGAGATCGTTATTTTTAATTTTGTTGAGCAACATCTGCGCGGCTCTGCGCCCGATCTCAAAACGAGGGGTAATTACGCTGGCGAGGCTCGGTATCATTTGCCTGCCCATCTCCAGACCGTGGAAGCCGGCGATGGAGATCTGCTCCGGTACGGCCAGTTGACGCTCGCGGCACCACAGTAGAGCGCCCATTGCGATATCGTCGTTAGTACAAAAGACGCCATCTACGTCCGGGTGCGCAGTAAGCGCATCACGCATTAGCTGTATCCCCAGATGGATAGAGGAGATAGCGCGGGGATTGATGCGCAACGGCGCCAGCCCCCGGCGCGTCATCGCATCGCAGTAGCCATGATAACGCTGCTCATCTCGGATATCGTCTTTTGAACCCAGATAGAGGATTTTTCGCCGCTGGCGTTTATCCAGCATGGTACTGACCATATCAAAGGCGGCCTGACGGTTATCAAACCCTACCTCCATATCTAAGCGGTCGCCCTGGATATCCATGAGTTCTACAATCGGAAGGGTAGCTGAGCGCAGGAATTTGACGGTTCTGAGGGTATGATATTTTTCTGAAAGAATAATGCCGTCGATATTGTAAGACAGTAAATTGATAACGGACTCTTCTTCCGAATCGCGATTGTAATTGTAATTCGCAATGAGAGTTTGGTAGTTATGACCCGACGTTACGGATTCAATCCCGGCAAGAATGTCGGCAAACAACTGGTTCTGGAAAGAGGGGATTAGCACGCCCAGAGTGTAACTTTGCGCGTTTAACAGCATAGCTGGCGCGCGATTTGGTATGTAGTTAATTTCCTCCATGATCTGCGCAATACGCTCGCCGGTTTCCCTGGCGACTTTTTTCGGCGAGCGGATGTAACGGCTCACCGTCATTTTTGTCACGCCAGCAAGCGTAGCGATATCCTGCAAAGAAATTCTGTGATTCCTCATGTTTTCTCCAGTACCGGGGGCGGGAACGTCGCCCCCATGGTTAATTGGGCTGCGGATGATGAATTAATGCAGAACCGCATTCAGCGCCAGTACGCCCAGCAACCCCATGACAGAAATCAATGTTTCCATAACGGTCCAGGTGCGTAGGGTTTCCCCGACGCTAAGATTAAAATACCCTTTAAACAGCCAAAAACCGGGATCGTTAACATGTGATGCAATAACGCTTCCTGCGCCTGTCGCCAGTACCATTAACGCCGGATCGGCGTGGGTTACGTTAATAATCGGCAATACGACGCCCGCTGTGGTTATCGCGGCCACGGTCGCGGAACCTAACGCAATACGCAGCACGGCGGCTACCGTCCAGCACATTAATAACGGAGATAGCGAGGTGCCGGTCATTAATTGCGAGATATATTGGCCCACGCCGCTATCCACCAGCACTTGCTTAAACGCGCCGCCGCCCGCGATGATAAAAACAATCATCGCAATAGCGCCAATGGACTCGCCGACGATATCCATCACCTGCTCAACCGTACGTCCGTTGCGTCGGCCCAGCGTAAAAATGGCGATGATAATGGCAATAAACAACGCCACTGCTGGATTACCAATAAATTCGAAGAAAACCCGCACGGCATTCGTTTTTGGCAGCGTGATTTCACATACCGCTGCGATGGCCATCAGAATGACCGGGATCACGGCGGCAAAAATACTGTTCCAGAATGACGGCATCTCCTCTTCACTGAATAGGTGAGGATTAAATAATCCTTCAGGCGGCGCTTTCTCAAAGCGCGCCAGCAATTTTGAAAACAGAGGGCCGGCAACAATCACGGTCGGTATGGTAATGATTAACCCATACAGCAGGGTCGTACCGAGATTTGCCTCAAAAATTGTCGCAATAGCGGTAGGGCCGGGATGCGGCGGCAGGAAGCAGTGCGTAACGGATAAGGCGGCGACCATTGGAACCCCGACATACAGCAAGGGCAGTCCCGATGAGGCCACAATCGTAAAAACGAGCGGCAACAGCAGTACGAATCCGACTTCAAAAAACATTGCCAGGCCGACGATAAGCCCGGTGATCACCAGCGCCCATTGCACGCGTTTTTTGCCGAACGTATTAATGAGCGTCGTCGCAATGCGCTGCGCGGCGCCGGTATCGGAAATTAATCTTCCCAGCATCGCGCCAAAACCGAGGATCATGGCGAGTCCGCCCAGAGTACCGCCAATTCCGTTTTGTATGGAGTGCAGGACGTCTTGCGCGCCCATCCCTTCGGCAAAACCCACCACGGCGGCAACCAGAACAAGGGCGATAAAGCCGTTAACTTTAAAGCCAATCATTAAGACCAACAGCAGCGCAACGCCTGCCGCAATAATTATTAATGGCATATTCGTCTCTCTTATTAGCGCCAAAATAGCAGCGCTTACGCGCTGCATCGTATTTCCCTGGTCAGACGGCAACCAGCATACCGCCATCGACAAACAGCAGATGTCCGTTAACAAAGTCGGAGGCTTTTGACGAGAGAAACACCGCTGCGCCAATAAGCTCCTGGGGATCGCCCCAGCGTGCGGCAGGCGTACGTTTGCATAGCCAGGAGGTGAAGGCTTCATCTTCAACCAGCGCTTTGGTCATCTCCGTTTTGAAGTATCCCGGCGCAATACCGTTGACCTGGATATTATGACGCGCCAGCTCCACGCACATGCCGCGAGTCAGCATCTTCACGGCACCCTTCGACGCGGCGTATGGCGTAATCGTGTCGCGGCCCAGCTCGCTTTGCATCGAACAGATGTTGATCACTTTTCCTGCCTGACGCGCCACCATACGGCGCGTAACGGCCTGAGAAACGAGAAAAACCGCGGTCTGATTTACGGCGATGACGTCATTCCACTCCTGCTCGGGAAACTCAGTAAACGGATGACGGCGCTGGATACCGGCGTTATTTATCAGGACGTCAATGACGCCGATATCTTTTTCGATATGTTCAACCGCAGCTTCAATATCCTGTTTATGGGTGACATTAAAAGGAGCGGTAATAGCCTTTATCCCTTCCTGCTGAAGTTTCGTCACGGCTGTTTCGGCGCGCTCCGGAGTAATATCGTTAACAATAATGCGCGCGCCATAGCGACCAAGGCCGGTCGCCAGCAAATAACCAATTCCCTGAGCGGCTCCGGTGATAAGGATATTTTTACCTGCCAGTGAAAAAAGATCGTTCATGATAGTGTCCCTTATTTTACTTTCTCAGAAAACGAGCTGAACTTTTGCCGCCTGTGTTTTGTCTCCGGCAAAGATCAGCGCCGGTTCCAGGTCGGTAAATGGATATTCCGCGCTCAGTAACGGCAGCGGATCGATAACGCGGTTGGCAAGCCAGGAAACCGCAGTATTAAATTCGGTCGTAAAGCGGAAAGAGCCTTTCAGGGAGATCTCTTTGCTTATTAACATCATCATCGGGAAGTTGGGTACTGCGCCGCCCATGCCAACCTGCACCATCACGCCTTTGGCCCGTGTGACTTCCAGACACGTTGAGATAGAGGAAGGATGCCCAGAGACTTCAAAACTGATATCGAAATACCCTTTTTCTGCTTTCCAGCCATCGAGAGAATCATGCTGTGGGTTCACCAGCGTATCCGCGCCCATCTGCCGGGCCAGCGAGAGAGAACGGGCGCTGATATCGGCACATACCACTTCCGCCGCGCCCAGCGTTTTTACCGCGCTAACAATCAGGCAGCCGATAGGGCCAACGCCGGAGATAAAGACGCGTTTGCCTTGCAGATCGCCCGCCTCATGAGCCGCATGAATGGCAACCGCCAGCGGTTCGGCAAAGGCCATGGCTTTTTCGTCTGCCTGTTCCGGCCAGGGAATGCACTGAACGGTATCGACAGCTTTAAATCGGGTAAAACCGCCATCGACATGCGGAAAATACATGGCGCTGCCAAAGAAACGCATTTCAGTACAGTGGTTTTCTTCATGCTGCAGACAGTATTTGCAATGACCGCAAGGCTTCGATGGATTAATCGCTACCGGTTGTCCTTCACGTAATAAATCTGAGTCGCTATGAACAATTTTGCCAATCACTTCATGACCTAAAATCATTGGCGCTTTTACTGTAAAATTGCCGACTTTGCCTTCCTGATAATAATGTAAGTCAGACCCACAAATGCCGCCACGGGTAATTTGTACGAGTGTTCCTTTCTTATTCCATTCAATATTTTGTTCCGTAACGGCAACAGCACGCTTACCCGCAACAACGCAGGATTGAGTTTTTACTTCCATAAATTCCTCACTGGTCAGGTAGTTACCCTGAACGCATTTAAGCGGTTTTATTTGTCATTATTTGTGACTTATGTCACGCTGGAAAATTGTTACACTACAATGTTACGCATAACGTGATGTGCCTTAGAGTTCTTCTCTATGGAAATTAAAAAACGTGAAATTGTCGAACGTAGAGGCGTAATATTGTGGAGTGGAATATGACTCAGAGGTATTTAAATGGCCGGGGAAAGCTATATTTTAATGGGTGTTTCAGGTAGTGGTAAGTCTTTAATAGGCAGCAAAATTGCAACATTATTTTCTGCGAAGTTTATTGACGGCGATGATCTCCATCCGGCGAAAAACATTGATAAAATGTCTAAGGGAATACCGTTAACTGATGAAGACCGTTTACCCTGGCTGGAACGATTAAATGACGCTTCATACAGTCTTTATAAAAAAAATGAGACGGGATTTATTGTCTGCTCGTCATTAAAAAAACAGTACCGCGATATTTTACGTAAGAGTAGCCCTAACGTACATTTCCTGTGGCTGGACGGCGATTACGCCACCATTCTGCAGCGAATGCAGCGTCGTGCCGGGCATTTTATGCCGCCAGACCTGCTGCAAAGTCAGTTTGATGCGCTGGAGCGACCCTGTGCCGATGAACATGATATTGCGCGTATCGATGTTAATCATGACATCGAGCACGTGACGGAGCAGTGCCGACTGGCTGTACAGGCTTTTCGTCAGGCACTCAGCGCTTCCTGATCATTGTTAAAGCGCTGAGTCAGGCGGTCAGAAGTCAGCTTTTAGCACTACACGATAGCGGGCTTTGCCGTCGCGAACGTGCTGAATAGCTTCGTTGATTTGTGACATTGCGAACAGTTCCGTGGTGGGTGCGACTTTGCTGCGTCCGGCGAATTTCATCAGTTTGCGAAGCTCATATGGCGTTCCGGTTGCCGAGCCTGAGATACTGCGATCGCCGGCAATCAATGTAAACGCCGGTACGGGCAGCGGCTTCAATACCGCCCCAACGGTATGGAAGTTGCCGCCATAGGTCAGCGCTTCGAAGTAGGGTTGCCAGTCGAGATCGACGTTAACCGTGTTAATAATGAGATCGAACTGACCCGCCAGTGCTTTTAACGCTTCCGGATCGCGGCTGTTCACCACGTTATTGGCACCCATCGCCAGCACTTCCTGCTCCTTCGATGGATTTGAGCTGAACGCGGTGACTTCGCAGCCCATCGCGTGTAACAGCTTTATGGCGATATGCCCCAGCCCGCCAATACCGATGACGCCAACGCGGCTGGTAGCAGTAATATGGTGCATCAATAGCGGTTTAAAGACCGTAATGCCGCCACATAACAGCGGGCCTGCGGACGCCATATCTATATTCTCCGGAAGAGGAATTACCCACTGCCAGCCTGCGCGAAGCTTCTCGGCAAAACCGCCACGATTGAGGATAGTGGGCACTGCGCCTTCCAGGCAGTTAATTTGATTGCCGCTGATACAGGCATCGCAGTGTCCGCAGCTGCGCGCCGTCCAGCCGATTCCAACGCGCTGGCCGACTTTTAGTCCCTTATCCTGTGCCGCGCTGCCGAGTGCGGCCACCCGACCAATGACCTCATGTCCGGCAACCAGAGGGTATTGAGAGAACCCCCATTCATTGTCGATCATCGACAGATCGGAATGGCAGATCCCGCAGTAGTCGACCCGTACCTCGACATCTTCCGGTTGGAGTTCTCCCGCGTCATATTCATAGAGTTCGAGCTCGCCACCCGCCTCTTTGGCGGCATAGCTTTTTATTATCGTCATTGTGCTTCCCTTAATGTGGTGTTGAACTGAAAAGTGTAGAGTATGGAGGCGAAGGACGCCTGGCGTTAATCTGCTGGAGAAGGCGGGAAGTAGCCTGATTATTCTATTTAATACTCAACGCTGCTGAAATTTTCAGCACTTAGCGATACAGGTGTATGCTCGTGCTTGCATGGCGGCGTATGACAGGTATAATCCACAACGTTTTCCGCATACCTCTTCAGTGCCGAAGTGGCGAAATCGGTAGACGCAGTTGATTCAAAATCAACCGTAGAAATACGTGCCGGTTCGAGTCCGGCCTTCGGCACCAAAAGCATGTAAATGGACCTCAATTGAGGTCTTTTTTTATGTCTGAAATCCGCGCTATACAAGGCTTTCCACGATTTTTCCTTCAACTGAAGTAATCTAACTCAACCCACATCAACAAGCTTGTGAGTATGCTAATGAGTATATTTTCCGATTCTATATTGCTTGTATACTCACGAGATACCAATCGAAGGAGGTCCATCATGGCCCTAACGGATACTAAAGTTCGTTCTGCGAAACCTGAGGATAAAGAGTATTCACTTGTTGACGGTGACGGCATGTCCTTACTTGTAAAACCTAAATAGCTGCGCCAAATAGTAGATCACTTTGATGGAACTCAGCCCGGATTGTGCGATCTGATCAATCGCCAAACATCACAAATCACCAACCGGACTGAGCGATGCCGATCATAGCACCAATTCCCCGTGACGAACGACGCCTGATGCAGAAAGCTATCCATAAAACGCACGATAAAAATTATTCCCGCAGGCTGACTGCCATGCTGATGCTGCACCGGGGCGATCGCGTCAGCGACGTTGCCAGAACGCTCTGCTGTGCCCGTTCCTCCGTCGGTCGCTGGATTAACTGGTTCACGTTGTCGGGTATTGAAGGTCTGAAATCATTACCTGCCGGGCGTACCCGTCGCTCGCCGTTTGAGCATATCTACACGCTGTTACGTGAGCTGGTAAAACACTCTCCCGGTGATTTTGGCTACCAGCGTTCCCGCTGGAGTACAGAACTTCTGGCAATAAAAATCAATGAGATAACCGGTTGCCAGTTACATGCCGGAACCGTTCGCCGCTGGTTGCCGTCTGCGGGGCTTGTGTGGCGAAGGGCCGCGCCAACTCTGCGTATCCGTGACCCGCATAAAGATGAAAAGATGTCTATTCGCTACTTCCAGAAGGGCAGCGGACATATCACGTTCAAGCGTCTGGATCTGGTGGAGAAGATGAATGATATCGTGGCGAAACACTATCCGGGGATGTTGCCTGCGAAATAAGATGTGATGTTTTTATAGGCACCGCTATGCTAATCTTAATAGTAGTTATTAAGTGTTATTAAATGAGGTGATCCCTATGGTTTCTTCTGCTAAACAGACCATCAGCGCGCAGATTCCAGTTGAGTTGGCTCTTGCCGTTGAGAATCTGGCTGTAGAGCTGGATCGTTCAAAGAGCTGGGTCATAAAGGAAGCATTACTCTCCATGCTGGCAGAAAGAGAGCTACGTCACCAGAGCATCCAGGCCGGTCTTGCCGATGTGGATGCCGGTCGTGTGGTGAGTCATTCGGACATGGTGGATTTCGCTAACCGTTTAAAGGAAACCTGACAGGCAAAGATATTGCTATCCGAGATAGTCGCCTCTCATTGCCATTTGCTTAAATACTCCCCATACTAGATACATGTGTTTATTACACGTGTAATTTCAGGAGGCTCTATGTCGGGTATGAGTGTACGACATAAAAAAACAGTCAGTGTCACGCTGGAACCTGCATTGCTTCAGCAAGCCCGTGATGCAGGTATTAATCTGTCTGCGGTGCTTACCGCCGCGCTGAAAGAGGAAATCAGTGCCACAGGCGTTGAACGCTGGAAAGCAGAAAATAGAGCGGGTTTGCAGGAGCTCAATCGTATTACTGATGAGCACGGCCTTTTATCGGACGATTACAGGACGTTTTAACCATGCAATACATGGTTTATCGCAATAAAGGAAACAGCAAGGCTTATCCTTATTTACTTGATGTGCAAAGCGATATTATTGATGAACTGCATACTCGCATGGTTATCCCATTGTTTCCTGTGAGCAGGTTGGTAAATAACCCAGTTAAGCGCCTCACGCCCACTCTGAATGTGGAAGGTAATGACTATCTGGTGATGGCTCACGAAATGGCGAGTATCAGGCTTTCGCAGATTGGTGATGAGGTGATGGACGTTCGTTCCCACAGGCAAACCATCAAAAATGCTCTCGATTTTATCTTTGACGGGTTCTGAATGGCTTGCAGGTCAAATGGAGAGTTGTTCACCGTTCTGAAAGGGACTTGACGCGCTTGAGCCTGTGGAAGAAGATGAGGCGGGATTTTAAGTTAGCTGCGTTTTCAGAGAATCGCGCGTGAGTATATATAGCGGTTATCTTGTTTTGTAATATTATTTATTTCAATAGGTTACGTCGAGGATCGCGGTCCGGCCTTCGCACCAAAAGATGCAAATCAAAGTCGCTTAAGGGCGGCTTTTTTTGTGTCCATTTCCGTCCAAATTCGTCCATATCTTTCTGTAATTAAAAGATAATTTATTTTTGATGAATAACTATATTTATTTTGTGATTTTCCCGTGTTGGTCGTTTTTCATCCATTAACATCCACGCGATCTGAGGCAAAAAGGGCAAACCCGGTTCGATAGAGGGGGGACCCCAAATGGCGCTTACAGATCTCGCAATCCGGCATGTCAGGCCGCCTGGCAAGGCATACAGGCTCTTTGACTGCCACGGTCTTTACATTCAGGTGAACTCCAGCGGATCCAAGCTGTGGTATCTGAAATTTCGCTTTGGAAACAAAGAGAGCCGTATGGCATTAGGCCCTTATCCGCTTATTTCTCTTGCACTGGCAAGGGAGAAGCAAGCGGATATAAGACGGCTTATTTTAGAAGGCGTTAATCCGGCGGAAAAACGCAGAGAGGAAAAGCAGGGTGGAGAGCCTCTTTATACGCTTGAGTCCGTAGCGCGCGAATGGGTCTCCAGTAACATAAACTGGTCGGCGGAACATTCGACAGCGTTATTTTCTGAGCTTACAGGTTCCAATATTGCACTGAACGCTGTCCCGTCGGGCTCACGGGCTTCTGGAGCGTGCTGTGCAGCCGGTAATCCTCTGCTGGTTCAGTTATAACGCTTTTATGTGACATGCAGCATGATATGGTCGTTTTCTGAACTCCGTATAACCTGAGTATTTGTATTGAAGCGTGAACAAAACATTGCAGCCAGCCTTTCAACGTGGACAATAGTTATCCATACGGTGATTTTATATTCGATAAATCAATGGGTTTCATTGAAACATAGGACTGGTAATGGATGACAATGCTTTAGGGTTTGCCTCGTACTGGCGCAATTCACTGGCAGATGCTGAGTCAGGAAAGGGCAGTTTTGAACGCAAAGATGCCAAAAATTTCACTCACTGGCATGGGATAGTGGCGGGACGTCTTGACGAAACGATCGTCGGTAAATTTTTTGAGGGAGAAAAAGACGACGTCGAAACAGTCGATGTCATCTTGCGGCCAAAGGTTTATTTCCGGTTACTGCAGCGTGGAAAGGACCATTCCGCTGGTGCGCCTGATATTGTTACCCCGATAGTGACGCCAGCCCTGTTGAGCCGTGAAGGTTTTTTATATCCGACGCCAGCGACCTCCATTCCCAGAGACCTGCTTGAACCTTTGCCAAAAGGAGCATTTTCAATTGGTGAGATTGGGCAGTATGATAAATATAAAACGACACATACCTCATTCTCTATCAACTTTGATGACAGTGTTGATAAGACCGCCGAAACAGATGAAGAACGAGAAGCACGATATGCAGCCTGGCAGCAGGATTGGCGTCAATATCTGGATGATTCAGAGAAGCTACTGAAGAACGTTGTCGGCGACTGGATTAAAAATCCCGAGCAATATGAACTCGCTGAGCACGGTTATATTGTTAAAACGGCGCAATCTGGCGGCGCCAGTTTCCATATCCTTTCACTTTATGATCACCTGCTTGTTTGCAAAAAGGATGTGCCGCTCTTCAATCGTTTCGCCTCGCGGGAAGTTCATGCTGCAGAGTCATTACTTCCTCCGGAAGCAAAATTCAGCGACAGACTTGGACACGCCGGGGATAAGTTTCCGCTGGCAAAGGCTCAGCGCGATGCCTTAAGCCATTTTCTGGATGCGAGGCATGGCGATATCCTTGCCGTCAATGGTCCCCCGGGAACCGGAAAAACCACGCTGGTGCTTTCTATCATCGCCACGCAGTGGGCCCGAGCGGCTCTCGAAAAAGCGGAGCCTCCGGTTATTATCGCGACTTCAACGAATAACCAGGCTGTAACGAACATTATCGAGGCGTTCGGGAAAGATTTTTCCCAGGGCACTGGTGTAATGGCCGGACGATGGTTGCCAGAGCTGAAAAGCTTCGGCGCTTATTTTCCCTCAAGCACTCGTAAAGCCGAGGCCGCCAAAAAATATCAAACTGAAGATTTCTTCAACCAGGTTGAATCAAAAGAGTATGTAGAGGATGCACAGCTGTTTTATCTGGAGAAAGCTAAGGCAGCCTTTCCTGAAAAAGAGTGTTCATCCCCTGAAAAGGTTATTGAACTCCTGCATGGTCAGTTGGCAGCAAAATCCGAACAACTGGTAAGGCTGAACACAACATGGCAAACGTTAAGCCAGGTTCGGGCAGCGCGTGAGCTTATTGCTAACGACATTAAGCAATATCTCGATAATTTAAATAAATTACTTGTCGGGCAAGAACAAAAAGTCACTCTACTAAAAAGTGCTAAAGCGGAATGGAAAAAATATCGGGCCAGTGAATCACTGATCTATTCATTATTTTCATGGCTTCCTGCAGTTCGCAGTAAGCGGCAGTACCAAATACAACTGTTTCTCGAAGATAAATTAGGTGCGCTGATTGCGGGAAATCAGTGGTCTGATCCTGAAACCATCGAACGTAATATCGATAGGTTACTTAATTCCGCCGAGCGCGAGCAAACAACCTACCGGCAGCAGATTGACTCCGCGCATGAAATCGTTCTTAAAGAACAGCAGGCGGCTCAGGAATGGCAGAGGCTGGCACTTGATTTAGGGCATGAGGGCGATGAAGAACTGAGCTTCTCACAGGCCGATGAACTGGCTGATACGCAGATTCGCTTCCCTGCATTCTTACTGACGACCCACTACTGGGAAGGTCGCTGGCTAATGGATATGGCGAAGATCGATGATCTGCAGAAAGAAAAGGGCAAGAAAGGTGCTAAAGGGGTAACAGCTCGCTGGCAACGCCGAATGAAACTTACCCCATGTGTGGTCATGACCTGCTATATGCTGCCCGGCAATATGCAGATAAGTGAACATAAAGGGCAGCGTAAATTCGAGAAAAGTTATTTATATGATTTTGCCGATTTACTCATTGTCGATGAAGCCGGGCAGGTGCTCCCTGAAGTGGCTGCTGCCTCGTTTACCTTAGCTAAAAAGGCATTAGTGATTGGTGATACGGAACAGATCCCACCAATATGGAGTATTACCCCCGCTATTGATATAGGTAACATGCTGGCGGAAAAAATTCTGTCAGGCAGTACGCAAGAAGAGATTACTGAGAAATATACGGCAATCGCAGAGCTTGGTAAAAGCGCCGCATCTGGCAGCGTCATGAAAATAGCGCAGTGTGCTTCACGCTATCAATATGATCCCGAACTGGCACGTGGCATGTACTTATATGAACACCGCCGGTGCTTCGATAATATTATTGGATACTGCAATACGCTTTGCTATCACGGTAAGTTGTTACCTAAAAGAGGGGGTGAAGAGAGCAATTTAATGCCCGCCATGGGTTATCTCCATATTGATGGTAAAGGAGAACTGGCAAGTAGCGGAAGCCGATATAATTTGCTGGAGGCTGAAACGATAGCGGCCTGGCTGACAGATAACCAGCAAAGTATTGAAGCGCATTACGGAAAATCGCTTCATGAAGTTGTCGGTATCGTGACGCCTTTTAGCGCGCAGGTATCGACCATCAAACAGGCGCTGGATAAACAAGGCATCAGCGCAGGCGCGAATGAAAAGTCGCTTACAGTAGGCACCGTGCATTCTCTTCAGGGCGCTGAAAGAGCGATTGTTATATTCTCGCCAGTCTATTCAAAGCATGAAGACGGCGCGTTTATTGATAGCGATAACAGCATGCTGAACGTTGCTGTCTCCCGAGCTAAGGACAGTTTCCTTGTCTTCGGCGATATGGACCTGTTTGAGATCCAGCCAGCCTCATCTCCGCGGGGATTACTGGCAAAATATCTCTTTGAGTCAGAGAAAAATGCACTCTTTTTTGACTATAAAGAACGTGAGGATTTAAAAACTGCCGAGACCAAAATCTACACACTCCATGGTGTGGAGCAGCATGATAATTTCCTGAATCAGACGTTTGAAAATACCGGTAAACACATCACGATAGTTTCTCCATGGCTAACCTGGCAAAAACTGGAGCAAACCGGTTTTCTTGATTCCATGATTGCGGCGTGTTCACGTGGTATTAACGTCACGGTAGTCACTGACAGAAGCTACAACACTGAACATAATGATTTTGAGAAGCGAAAAGAGAAGCAGCAGAACCTTAAAGCGGCGCTGGAGAAACTTAATGCGCTGGGTATTGCGACAAAACTGGTCAATCGTGTTCATAGCAAAATTGTTATTGGTGATGATGGTTTGCTGTGCGTGGGATCGTTCAACTGGTTTAGCGCGACACGTGAAGCGCGATATGAACGATACGATACATCGATGGTTTATTGCGGTGATAACCTGAAGGGCGAGATTGAGGCAATTTATAATAGCCTTGAGAGGCGTCAGGTTTAGGTCAGGAGTGTGATTAGCCATCTTATCGACTGTTTTCCAGCGTAAGATGGCTGTATTACCTGGTGTGATGCAGAAACTATATGATTTAGCAAACAATTATGTATACCTGATACTGTAAGATTCACTGCGCAGTTTGTATGTACGCCCCAGAACAATTGGCAACACTATTGGCTAGCTCTCATAATTAGTACGCTCTGTTGAACGCATATACTGATCAAATATCCAGAATAAATCGTTTAATCTGGGTCAAATGAGTGATATATTTTCACCCATAAACCCCGAGGAGGCATTATGTCTGAATTCGATTTATTTGCGCAGGAACTGCTAGAAAAAGCAGAAGCTGAAGAAAAACAACAACAAGAGCGCGACAGGAAGCTGATTGATCGGGTGCTTGAAATTTACGACCAGAAGTATGTCGCAGAACTACTAAGAAAAATAGGTAAAAATGAGTGGAGCCGCGAAACACTTAACCGTTGGGTAAATGGCAAGTGTGAGCCAAAATCGCTCACCATGGCTGAAGAAGCGCTGTTACGGAAAATGTTGCCGGAGCAACCCACTCATCATCCTGACTATGATTTCCGCTTTATTGACCTGTTTGCCGGTATTGGTGGTATCCGTAAAGGATTCGAGGCCATCGGCGGGCAATGCGTTTTTACCAGCGAATGGAATAAAGAAGCGGTACGTACCTACAAAGCAAACTGGTACAACGATGAAGATGCGCACACATTCAATCTGGATATCCGCGAAGTCACGCTAAGCGGAGAAGAAGGCATCTCAGAAGAGAAAGCCTACGCTCATATCGATCAACATATCCCGGATCATGACGTCCTGCTGGCCGGTTTTCCCTGCCAGCCATTCAGTCTGGCTGGAGTAAGTAAGAAAAACTCGCTCGGACGCGCACATGGATTCGAATGTGAAGCGCAGGGCACTCTGTTTTTCGATGTCGCCCGCATAATCAAGGCAAAGCAACCAGCCATTTTTGTGCTGGAAAACGTGAAAAACCTTAAGAGCCATGACAAAGGCAAAACGTTTAAAGTCATTATGGATACCCTTGACGAATTAGGCTATGAAGTCGCTGATGCCAATATCACAGGGAAAGATGATCCTAAAATTATTGATGGTAAAAATTTCCTGCCACAACATCGTGAGCGTATTGTTCTGGTCGGATTCCGCCGTGACCTTAATATCCATCGGGGATTCACATTAAAGAATATTGATAAATTCTACCCTGAGAAAAGACCAACATTTGGTCAGCTTCTGGACCCTGTGGTTGACAGTAAATATATCCTGAGCCCTAAGTTATGGGAATATCTCTATAACTATGCTAAAAAGCATGCTGCCAAAGGTAATGGATTCGGTTTTGGTCTGGTTGATCCGAATAATGAAAACAGCGTCGCGAGAACATTATCCGCTCGTTACCATAAAGATGGCTCTGAAATTCTCATCGACAGAGGATGGGATAAAGAACTCGGCGAAATCGATTTCTCTAATCCAGAGAATCAGGAACAAAGGCCAAGAAGACTGACGCCCCATGAATGCGCAAGATTAATGGGATTTGAACAACCCGGAGGCAAGCCATTTCGAATCCCCGTTTCCGATACCCAAGCCTATCGCCAGTTTGGGAACTCAGTGGTTGTTCCCGTTTTTGAAGCCGTGGCAAAACTGCTTCAGCCTTATATTATGAAAGTCGCTGCAAGCAAGGCGACCAAAAAATAATATAAACAGATCCCCCCGGAACTTATCCAGGGGGAAACAGAATCAAATTATTTCATCGGCATACAATGATTTAGTTTCATCGATAAATGTTTCTAACGAAATAAGATATTCCCGGATAGTTTTCGGGTACTTACCATGAAGGCTACTGGGCACAACCAACCTGACATTTTCCTGCTGCATCTCCTGAAATTGGGCAACAGAAACACCTTCCTGAAGGGTAAAGAGGTAAATGTCCTGAATTCTGTCTGCCTCATTTAATATCTGCCGCCAGCGATCTTTACAGGTCGTTTTTACCGCTAACATACGCAGCTTCTGCTCTGGAAAAGCTTCATCGTGATAAGCTTGCGCAGAGGGGAATAAAAAATCTGGTTTCTTATTTCCTTCCGTAATGGCCTGAGTCTCAAAAGTTTTCAGTCCATACTCATTAAAAAGCTGTTCAAGATGCAGCTCCAGTGATTTCCCGGCTCGTGATTTTCGTCTGTTGCTCACGGAATTCGCCAGTGCAATAAATTCATTTACTGAACCAAACCCAGACAGAACCATACCCAGAACGTGCATTTCTTCCACCAGCAGGAAAATTTCATATTCAACACGACGGCGCTCAATCAATTGCTTATCCGGGCCAACAACATTTGGGGAATAGTGAGCTGCTGCATACTCGATAATCTCCTTACCAGAAGGAAAATTTGTTCTCCACTCTTCCGGAAGACGATATCCACTGGAAACCGGTTCTTTTAAAGCCAGACCGCCCAGAATCTCATTTGCGGGACCATAGACTAACGATCCGGGAACAATTTCTCCGAGCGATGACTCAACAATATCTTCTTCTTCAGCGTCATGACACACCCAGATATCAACGCATTGACTATCTGCTCCCTGACGATGATCGAACGCCAATAAGGTCAGTGCCCCCGTGTTTTCAGGGTGTTGCAGAGGATTCTTTCCTCCTCCCCATCGGGTGATACGCTTTTCATTTCGGGTCTTACCAAAAAAACGTCCATTGTAATAAACGGCTCTGGCCTCACTGTCCGGGCAACTGTGCGAGGAGGTATGTGCATTCAGCGTCACGGACGGGTTAAGATCCCTTGTATGATTAATTGAAGGGAAAAGATGCTCAACAATGCCAGAAGGTATGTAAATGCCAACCTGATGCCCACCCGTCGCACCGGTATCGTTGGCTGACAGGCGCTTGATGAACATATAGGTGTCACTGGTTGACTTATCTAAAAGCCATGAATGTAGCCCCGACATCATCACTTCCTCGCTGTAAAAATATCGCTGATTTATACAGGGTTATCCTGCCACAGCTCTGCTTTTGTGGTAAGCGTACAGCGCGAACCGTCTGGTCATAATCTGATGTATCCGACAAAGTGGTGTCCACCAAATAAGTAGTGGGAACCAAAGTGTCAGATATGCAGAAAAATGTGACTCCCGGCAGGCGTAAGGGCTGCCCTAATTATTCTCCTGAGTTTAAGCAGCAGCTCGTTGCTGCCTCCTGCAAACCCGGAATATCCATCTCAAAACTGGCGCTTGAAAACGGCATCAACGCCAATTTGTTATTTAAATGGCGCCAGCAGTGGCGCGACGGAAAGCTACTGTTACCTTCCTCAGAGAGTCCTCAGCTACTTCCTGTGACTCTCGATGC